>NZ_JABUMQ010000068.1:0-37422 GCF_013336645.1 Myxococcus sp. CA039A
GGACCGGGGGCTCGCCGGTGAGGCGCCAGCGCTCCGCCCCGTCCGCGAGCGCCAGACGCACCAGGTCTCCAGCGACCGTTCCGACGATGACGCTGTCTCCGGCCACGACGGGCCGCGTCGCCACTTCCCGCCCGAGCGCCACCCTCCAGACCAGCGCCCCCGTCCTGTCCAACCGCACCACGGCGCCGGCCTCGTTCCCGGTGAGGACCCCGTCCGGAAGGGGCGTCAGCCCGGCGCGGGAGGATGCATCCGTCGAGTACCGGAAGACCGTTTCCGCGGGCTCCCGGCACCCCATGGCCGTCACCAGTGTCAGGGTGAGGGCGAGGGCGAGGTGCCTGCATGGACACGCGCGGGGCGACATGGTTTGGAGGATGGCGTAAGGAAGGAAATTCGACCATGCCTACGATTCGTGACGACGAGATTCCCAGCGCCACCGGCATCCCTTCTGGAGCCCGGCGGACGGACTTCGTCCCGCCCCCCACGCTGGCGGTGACCGAAGAGCTGCTGCACGCTTTGCCGAAGACGGACCTGCACTGCCACCTGGATGGCTCGATGCGGGTGAAGACCATTCTCGAGCTCGCCGAGCAGCAGAAGGTCAAGCTGCCCTCGGACACCGTGGACGGACTGGCCAAGGCCATCCACATGGGTGAGGTCTGCGAGAGCCTGGAGGAGTACCTCGTCGCGTTCGACGTGACGCTCTCCGTGCTCCAGACGGCGGATGCCCTCTACCGCGCGGCCTATGAGCTGGCCGTGGACGCGGCGGCGGAGAACGTGCGGTGGCTGGAGGTGCGCTATTCGCCCGCGCTGCACCTGCAGAAGGGCCTGAAGATGACCACCGTCATCGACTCGGTGCTCGAGGGCCTGAGGGTGGCCAAGCGCGAGACGGGCATCAAGTGCGGCGTCATCGTCTGCGGCATCCGCCACATCAATCCGCAGACGTCCATGCGGCTGGCGGAGCTGTCGGTGGCCTACAAGAACCGGGGCGTCATCGGCTTCGACCTCGCGGGCGCCGAGGCCAGCTTCCCGGCCAAGGACCACAAGGACGCCTTCCAGCTCATCCTGAAGAACAACGTCAACTGCACCGCCCACGCTGGCGAGGCGTACGGCCCCGAGTCCATCTCCCAGGCCATCCACAACCTGGGCTCGCACCGCATCGGCCACGGCACGCGGCTGCGCGAGGACGGGGACCTGCTCAACTACGTCAACGACCACCGGATTCCGCTGGAGGTCTGTCCGACGTCCAACGTGCAGACGGGCGCGGTGTCGAGCCTCGCCGCGCACCCGTTGAAGTTCTACTTCGACTACGGCCTGCGGGTGACCATCAACACCGACAACCGCCTCATCACCGACACCACGGTGACGAAGGAATTGTGGGTGGCGCACAAGGAACTCGGGCTGTCGCTCGATGACCTGGCCACCATCATCGTCTCCGGCTTCAAGAGCGCCTTCCTCCCGTTCCGCGAGAAGCAGGACATGCTGCGGCTGGTGAACGAGGAAATCGCCACCACGCTGGCCGCCTTCGACAAGAAGCGGCATGTGCCCGTGAAGCAGCCCGCGTGATGGCGTAGCCTCCGCTGCGTGCGCGGCGTCATCGGTCGCGCGCCGGTGTCCATACCGGAGGCTCTCGCGAGCCTCCGGTGCCGTGGACCGCGAAGGAGGCGCACATGGACCTGGAGCTGGGTGGCAAGGTGGTGTTGGTGACGGGCGGCTCGGACGGGCTGGGGGCGGCGGTGGCCCGACGGCTCGTTCGGGAAGGGGCACGAGTGGCCTTGTGTGCCCGGGGCGCGGAGCGGCTGGAGGCCACGGCCACGGCCCTGCGCGCGGAGGGTGGTGATGTCCTCGCGGTGCAGGCGGACGTGTCCAAGGCGTGGGAGGTCGAGCACTTCGTGGACGCGGCCCATGCGCGGTGGGGGCGGGTGGACGCGCTGGTGAACAACGCCGGCACTGCCTCGGCCCGTCCGTTCTCCTCGGTGACGGACGCGGAGTGGGAAACGGACCTCCAGCTCAAGTTGTTCGCGGCGGTGCGGGCGTCGCGGCACGTGCTGCCTCACCTGAGCGAGTCCGGGGGAGGGTCCATCGTCAACGTGCTTTCGATTGGCGCGAAGTCTCCGGGGGCGCAGTCCACGCCGTCCTCGGTTTCGCGCGCGGCGGGCATGGCGCTCACGAAGGCGCTGTCGAAGGAGCTGGGGGCGAAGAACATCCGCGTGAACGCGGTACTCGTGGGCATCATCGAGAGTGGCCAGTGGGTGCGCCGGGCGCAGGAGCTGGGCAAGTCGGTGGAGTCGTTCCAGGCGGAGATGGCGCGCAACGCGGGCATTCCCCTGGGGCGGGTGGGCCGCGCGGAGGAGTTCGCGGACGTCGTCGCCTTCCTGCTGTCGCCTCGGGGCGGCTACATCAGTGGCGCGGCCATCAACGTCGACGGTGGCCTGTCCGGGGCGGTGTAGTCCCGACGGAGTGACGGCGACGTGCTGCTCGCGGCCGCATGGCTCTTCGTCGAGCGGGCAAAGCCGTCCTGTGTATAGAGCCGTGACCTTGGACGAGGTGTGGCCGCTCCGGTGGACTGTTTCGTCAGTCCCCGGGGCGCCCTGCGTCCCTGCGCGGTGAGGATGGCTTTCGAGCCGTCCGGCGACCGCGGCTGCTGACCCAAGGTCCACCATCTCTCTTCGCCACGTCTCCCCGAGCCGCTCGCACGCGAGCACCGGGGCATTCCCTGAGTTGGGTCATGCAGCCGAAACTGAATCGGCTCCTGCGGGCGCTTGCCCGCGAGGGGCTCGAGGTGACCTATGACGGTCACCTCTACACCGTGCGCCTCCACGGTGACGCGAACGCGCCACCCGCCGAGGTGCTTCTTCCCCCGGACCTGCCCGTCGAGGGCAAGGCCTTCCAACAACTCGCACAGCTCGCGGCCCTGAAGCACCCGGGCGGTGGCGAGGTGCTGCGCGTGCGCGCCACTCCTGATTTCCACCCGGGCGACTCCGGTGTGGCCATCGGCTCGGTGCTGCACACGCGGGGTCTCGTCGTCCCGGGCGCCGTGGGCACCGACATCAACTGCGGCATGCGCTTGCACGTCGCGGACCTCTCCGTGGAGGACTTCCTGGCTCGACGCGACGACTTCGTCGAGCGCATGAAGGGCCACTACTTCTTCGGCACGAGGGACGTGGCGATGTCCTCGCGTGCGTCCACGGCCCTGCTGCGCGACGGCATCCCAGGCTGGCTCCTGGAGACGCTGGACGCACCGCTGGGCTGCGCGCGAACGGCGGACCTGGGGCAGCTCGACGCGGAGGTGGGCCGCATCCACCTGGGCGGCGCGCTGCGAGGAAACCCGAGCTGGGCACCGGACGCACTCACCCGTGAGGGCGTGGTGCGCGACGCGGGCCTGGGCACCATTGGCGGAGGCAACCACTTCGTCGAGGTGCAGCGCGTGGAGGCCGTCGAGGACCGGGCCCGAGCCTGGGAGTGGGGCGTGCGAGAGGGGCAGCTCGCGTTCATGATTCACACTGGCAGCCGCGACGTGGGCAAACACGTCGGGGTCGCCTGGCGTGAGCGCACCCGCAAGGCGTGGCCACAAGGGGCTCCCTTCCCGGAGAGCGGCATCCTCCCCCTGGCCGACGAGGCGCTCGTCTCCGGCTACCTGGAGGCGGAGGCCACGGCCGCCAACTACGCCTTCCTCAACCGCCTGCTGCTCGCGGAGCTTCTGCGACAGACGCTGCGCGAGCTGTTCGGAGATGTGGAGGCACCGCTCGTCTACGACGTACCGCACAACCTCACCCTCCCGTACGAGGGGGGCTGGTTGGCGCGCAAGGGGGCCTGCCCCGCGGGCGCCGAGCAGCCCGTCATCATTCCTGGCTCCATGGGCGCCACGTCCTTCCTCATGGTGGGGTGTGGCGATGCGCGGGCGCTGGAGTCCGCGTCGCATGGGGCCGGGCGGGCGCGCTCGCGCTTCTCCCTGTCTCGCGGTGGGGCGGACCAGAGCGAGGCGGCGCTGGGGCTCAAGGGCGTGGATTGCATCACCCTGCGCTCGGAGCGGCGGGTGGAGGAGGCTCCGGCCGCCTACAAGCCCATCCGTCCGGTGGTGGACTCGCAGGTGAAGGCGGGCATCGTCCGCGAGGTGGCGCGGCTGGCGCCCCTGCTCACCTTCAAGGCATGAGCATGACGACTGGGGGACGGTGCGGCGCCATTTCGCTTGGTGCCCGCACCGCCTCCTGGTTGGAATGCGCGCCGTCCCGGGCCGTGGGCCCGCGCACCCTTCACGTGTCATGGGAGCTGGAAACATGGAGAACGTATACGGAGCCCCCGCGGGAGACGGCTTCCCTGGCACGAACCCGAAAGAGGCCGTGTCCCTGCCGGCCATCCTCCTGATGGTCACCTCCGCGGTGACGTTCCTGTGGGCGCTCACGAACCTCGCGACGCCCGTGGGCCCGGAGCAGCTGGAGCAGCTCTACAACGACCCGAACCTGGCGCCGTACCGGGACATGCTGGAGCAGAACAAGGAAACCATCGACTGGCTCGTCTCCGTGGGAGGGCGGCTGGTGATGTTCGGCCCGGTGCTGCTCCTCAATGCGCTCACCTTCTTCGGCGCGCTGAAGATGCGGCAGCTCCAGAGCCGTGGACTGGCCATGGCGGGTGCCATCGCGTCGCTCGTGCCATGCTGTGGCACCTGTGGCTGTCTGGCCCTGCCCATCAGCATCTGGGCGTTGGTGGTGCTCGCCAAGCCCGAGGTCAAGGCCGCCTTCAGGTAGACGTCATCGCCCCGGCGCTCGGCTCGCGCCGCGAGGAGAGCATGGGCCTGCGCTTCTGCATCCGCACGCAGGCCAGCTGCACCCGTTGCGTCAACGGCCGTTTGGCCGGGTGCAGCGACACGTAGCCGCGGTGCCGGTAGAAGTCCTCCGCGTTGAGGCTGGCATCCAGGCCCAGCAGCGGCGTGCCGCCACCCCAGGCCACCGACTCCAGCGCGGCGAGCAGACGGGAGCCGACGCCGTGGCCCACCTCGTCCGGCACCACGTAGAGGGCCTCCAGCTCTCCGGCGCGGGAATCGAGCTGGCCAAAGCCCACCAGCCGGCGGCCTCGCTCCGCCACCAGCACCGTGCGAGGCCGGTCCGGCCGGAGGTAACCCTCTGGCCGCAGCAGACTCACCCAGGTGTTCAGCTCATCGGGGGCATAGACACCCTGGCACAGCGTCTCCACCGCCTCGGTGTGGACACGCCACAGCGCGCGACGGTCCGAGTCGCGCGCTGGCCGCAGGTGAAGGCCCCCCGATGAGCCCATGGTCGCCTCACACCACTTTCATGCCCTTGGGAATCACGACGACGCCATCCGGTGTGACGTGGAAGCGCCGCTTGTCCTCTACCGGGTCGTAGCCAATGGTCGTCCCCGGCGGAATCTCCACGTTCTTGTCGATGATGGCCTTCCGGATGCGGCTGCGGCGGCCGATGGTGACGTTCTCGAAGAGGATGGACGCCTCCACTTCCGAGTACGAGTTGACGCGCACCTTCGGGGACAGCACGGAGCGATTCACGTGCCCGCCGGAGATGATGCAGCCCTCGGCCACCAGCGAGTCCGTGGCGTGGCCGACCCGCTGGTTGTCCTTGTCCGCGAAGACGAACTTGGCCGGCGGGTAGTTGTTGGACTGCGTGTGGATGGGCCAGCGGTCGTTGTACAGGTTGAAGACGGGGTCCACCTCCACCAGCTCCATGTTGGACTGGTAGTACACGTCGATGTTCCCGACGTCCCGCCAGTAGCCGCGCTCCTTGCCCTCCTGCCCGGCAATCTCGTTCTGCGCGAAGTCGTACACGTACACCGGCGCCGTCTTGTACATCTGGCTGATGATGGACTTGCCGAAGTCGTGAGCGCTGGTCTCGTTGGCCGCGTCGCGCACCACCTCCTGCACCAGCACCTCGGTGGTGAAGAGGTAGTTGCCCATGGAGGCCAGGCACATCTTCGGGTTGCCCGGCATGGGCGGCGGGTCCTTGGGCTTCTCCAGGAACGCGCGCATGCGCCCGTCCGGGCCCACGTCGATGATGCCGAACTCGCGCCCCTGCTCAATCGGGACGGGGATGGCCGCCACGGTGCACGCGGCCCGCTTGGACACGTGGAAGTCGAGCATCTGCCGCGTGTCCATCCGGTACACGTGGTCCGCGCCGAAGACGAAGATGAAGTCCGGCTCCTCGTCGGTGATGATGTTGAGGTTCTGGTAGATGGCGTCGGCGCTGCCTTTGTACCAGTCCACGCCGGTGCGCATCTGCGCGGGCACCGCCTCCACGTAGTGACCCAGGAAGGCGGACATCCGCCAGGCACGGGACAGGTGGTTGTTGAGCGAATCGCTCTTGTATTGGGTGAGCACCTTGACCCGGTAGACACCCGAGTTGGTGAAGTTGGAGAGGGCGAAATCGATGATGCGGTAGCGTCCCCCGAAGGGGACGGCGGGCTTGGCCCGCTCACGGGTGAGGGGCTCCAGGCGCGTACCCGCGCCGCCCGCCAGAATCATCGCCAGGACTTTGGACATAGTTGGGCCGGACGTTAGTCCGCCCCCCTCGGGCGACAAGGCCGCCGAGGCCTGCTCGGTTGCCTTCGTTGAGTGCCCAACCGCCCGCCCACGTCCTCCTCACCGGGCCGGACTCCCCAGATGTGGGACATCGTCGCCGTCGGGGCCTTCCTGGGAGCGCCGGGAAGCACGGTTCCCGCAGGGGTTACTTGGCTTCCGAAAAGGGGGTCGTGCTAGCCTCGGCGGCGATGTCAGGCGACGAAACGCGCGTCACCAAGATTTCCTCCCTGGATCTGCGCTCTGAGCGCAGCACCGAGTGCTGCCTCGTCCAGATTCACGGCCCGGAGCTCGGCAAGAAGTACCTTGTCGACTCCGAGCTGACCATTGGCAGGGACCAGCACAACCACATCGTGGTGGACCTGGACAACGTCTCCCGTCGGCACGCCCGCGTGCTGGGGCGGGGCGGGAAGATGCTGGTGGAGGATTTGGGTTCCACCAACGGCACCTACCTGAACGACCAGGAAGTGCTCCAGGCCCAGCCGCTTCGCAGCGGCGACCTCATCAAGGTAGGGGGCTCCATCTTCAAGTTCCTCGATGGCGACAACATCGAGACCCAGTACCACGAGACCATCTACACGCTGACCATCGCCGACGGCCTCACCGGCGTGAACAACAAGCGCTTCTTCCTGGAGTACCTCGAGCGGGAGATGGGCCGCTCCAGCAGGTACCAGCGCACGTTGTCGCTGATGATGTTCGACATCGACCACTTCAAGCAGATCAACGACGTCCACGGGCACCTGGCCGGGGACTACGTGCTGCGGGAGTTGGCTCAGTCCGTCAAGCGGCTGGTGCGCCGTGAGCAGTGCTTCGCGCGCTACGGCGGCGAGGAGTTCGCCGTGGTCATGCCCGAGGACGGGCCGGACAAGGCGCTCCTGTTCGCGGAGAAGATTCGCAAGCTCATCGCGGAGAAGTCCTTCGTCTACGACGAGAAGGAGATTCCGGTGACCATCTCCATCGGCGTGGCGGAGATGGCGGTGGACATGACGGAGCCCACCCACTTCATCAAGGTGGCGGACGCCAACCTGTACAAGGCCAAGAAGACGGGCCGCAACCGGGTGGTGGGCTAGTCATGGCGCAGGGCGAACAGGGGCCTTCCAAGCTGGCGCGGCTGGTGCTCGTGCTGCTCGGGCTGAGCTTCCTGGGCGCCGCGTGGGTGTGGAGTCACCGCTCGGAGCCCTGGGCGGGGAAGATGGTGGACCGCGCCCGCGCGTCGGTGGGTCGGCGCTAGGTCCACCTCGAGCGGGCGACGCGGCTTCGGTTGCTCCGGATTTCCTGCTGACTGCTCGGAGCCCCGGCCGCTGTGCGAGGCTTGGAGTGTGCCCTGGCTCGCCGTCACGGCGTGCTCGGGCCCGTCCAGGTGTCAGGCGCGCTAGAGAGCGCTGAGGTCGAGACGGCACTCCAGTGGACGTGACGTGCAGTGGCCGGTGCGTCACGCAGGCGTGCGCCTTGTGCGCGGCGACGACGCTCCAGGCAGACAGCCCCCTGTGCCTGGCAGGCCCCCCTGATGTCATGGACGCACGTGCATGGCGTCTGGGCTCCACGGGTTGGAATCGACGATGGGGAAGCGTGAGTCCCCTGGATGGAAGCACTGAAAGTGGGAGAGGGTGACGTGATGATGAAGTCCCAGGATGCGGTGGGCGGAGCGCCTCCCCTGGCGGGACGCAAGGAGTGGATTGGCCTGGTGGTGCTCGCGCTCCCCACGCTGCTCATCTCCGTGGATGTCAGCGTGCTCTATCTGGCGTTGCCGCACCTGAGCGCGGAGCTGGGGGCGAGCAGCGTGCAGCAGCTGTGGATCATGGACATCTACGGCTTCATGCTCTCCGGCCTGCTCGTGACGATGGGCACGCTGGGAGACCGCATCGGCCGGCGCAAGCTGCTGCTGATAGGAGCCTCGGCCTTCTGTCTCGCGTCGGTGGCGGCGGCGTACTCCCGCACTCCGGAGATGCTCATCGCCTCGCGTGCCGCGCTGGGCATGGCTGGCGCGACGCTGATGCCCTCCACGCTGGCGCTCATCAGCAACATGTTCCAGGTGCCACGGCAGCGCTCGCTGGCCATCGCCGTGTGGCTCAACTGCTTCCTCCTGGGCATGGTCGTCGCGCCGCTGCTCGGTGGGCTGCTGTTGCAACACTTCTGGTGGGGCGCCGCGTTCCTGATGGGCGTCCCGGTGATGGGGGTGTTGCTGGTGGCGGCGCCGCTGTTGCTCCCCGAGTACAAGGACCCCGCGGGAGGCCGCGTGGAGCTGACCAGCGTGGTGTTGTCGCTGGCCGCGATTCTCCCCACCGTCTATGGCCTCAAGCAGCTGGCCCGATATGGCTGGCATCCGCTGCCCGCCGCGGTGCTGCTGGGAGGACTCGCCCTGGGCGTGGTGTTCGTCCGGCGTCAGGGGCGGCTGGCCCATCCCCTGTTGGACCCCCGGCTGTTCGCGAACCGTGCGTTCAGCGCGACGCTGGTCATCATGCTGTTCATGGCCATCTGCTCGGGCGGGATGGCCTTGCTCGTCCCCATGTACTTCCAGTTGGTGGCGGGGCTGTCTCCCCTGGACGCCGGGCTGCGGATGGTGCCGCAGATGGTGGGGATGATGGCGAGCTCGCTCTTGGGGCCCTTCATCATCCGGCGGATGCGCCCGGGCTTCATCATGGCCGCGGGGCTGATGTTGTCGAGCCTGGGCTATGCGGTGATGACCCAGGCGGACAGCGTGGGTGGAGGCATGTTGCTGGTGGTCGGCACCGTCGTGGCGGCCATCGGCTTCGCGCCCATGGCCGTTCTGGGCACGGACCTGGTGGTGGGCTCGGCGCCCCCGGAGAAGGCAGGCTCCGCGGCCTCGGCCTCGGAGACCGCCAATGAGCTGGGCTTCGCCCTGGGCGTCGCGCTGATGGGCAGCCTGGGCACCTTCATCTACCGGAAGCGGATGGACACGGTGGTGATGCCCGACATCCCGATGGAGGTCGCCGACCGAGTCCGAGAGAGCCTCATCGGCACGGCGGCCGTGGTGCCCTCGCTCCCACCGTTGCTCCAGGCTTCCCTGCTGGGGGCCGCGCGGGAGTCCTTCACCGTGGGACTCAACACCGCCGCGGCGATTGGCGCGGGGGTCTTCCTCGCGCTCTCGGTGCTCGCGGCCGTGACGTTGCGGAACGTCCGTCCGGGGCACCACACCGGAGATGGGTGAAGCGCCGCCCTTCGTGTGGGGCGGCGCTCCTCACCGTGCGCGAAACGCTCAGGTGCCTTCGCGCAGGTCGCCGAGCCGGCCCTTGGTGCCGGGCAGGCTCCCGGGCGGCAGCTTCCCGTAGATGTGCTTCACGGTGTCGACCAGCGTCTCCTGCACGTCGCGCGCGCGGAAGCCCAGCTCGGCCTCCGCCTTGCCGGCGTCCAGCCAGAAGTAGTGCTCGCCAATCTCCACTTCCTGCGGGTCCAACGGCGCGGGCGTGCCGCGCAGCTTCGCCCAGCGCTCCAGCAACTGGCCACCCAGGATGTTCACCTGCGCGGGCAGCCGCAGCCGGGGCGCGGGCACGCCGGTGAGGCGCTCCAGCCGCTGGAAGAACTCCCGGGTCGTCATGTTCACGCCCATCAGGTGGCGGCTGTACAGCTCGCCCCGGGTGAGCGCCTGGTGGAACGCCTCCGCGGCGTCGCGCACGTCCACGAAGGAGATGCCGCCACCCGGCATCGCCGGAATCTCCCGGTTGAGGAACTTCACCACCGTCCACGTCGAAGACAGCCGGTCATCCCCCGGCCCCATCAACAGGCTGGGGTTGAGCACCACGAGCGGAATGGCGTGCTTGCGGCAGTACTCCAGCGCCAGCTTCTCCTCGTAGATTTTGGAGATGTAGTACGGCCACCGCGCTACCACGGTAATCGGATAGTCAGCGGACTCGTCGAAGACCGCCTCTTCCTTCGATACCGCCGTGGTGCCGGACGTGGACGCGAGGACGACGCGCTTCACGCCCGCCTCGCGCACGTCGCGCAAGAGCTCTCGCGTGCTGTCCACGTGCAGCTCGAACATCTTCCGAGCGTCCTTCGGCTGGAAGGAGACGAGCCCGGCGAGGTGATAGACGCCCTCCACGCCGTCCAGCGCGCGGCGCACCGCGTCCCGGTCCTTCAAGTCACCCGCGACGTACTCCGTGCCCGCATACGCCGGCCCCGTCGGACGCGAGCGCCCGATGAGGCGCACCGTGTGGCCCGCCGCCACCAGCTTGGGCACCAGATGCGTGCCCAGGAATCCCGTGCCTCCAGTGACGAGCAGCTTCACGAGTTCTTCCCTCCCGAGGGGAGCGCGGGCAGGACATCCACGTCCGTCGAGGGCGGTCCGCCCAGGTTGAGGACGCGTCCGTCACGCAGCTCGCGCACCGCGTCCTCGGCGATGCGGGTGGCGTAGCGGTAGCTCTCCGAGCGCGCCATGCCCTGCGTGCGAGCACGCAGCGCCTCGTGTCCCAGCGCGGGGCCGATGCTCACCTTGAGGTCCTTGGACTTGGGGAAGACGCTCCCCTTGGGCAGCGCGTCGAAGGCTCCGTGGATGTAGAGCGGCAGCACGTCCACCCGGTACGTCAACGCCAGATAGCCCAGCGTGGACTTGAACTCTTGCAGCTCTCCGGTGGGTGAGCGGGTGCCCTCCGGGAAGATGAGGACGTTGAAGCCCTGACGCAGCGCCTCGCCCGCCTGGCGCAGCGACTGGCGCAGCGAGCCGTGCCGTTCGATGGGGACCAGGTTGGTGAAGTTCTCGAACCACGCGCGCTTGAGCGGCGTGTCGAAGAAGTAGTCGCGCGCGGCCAGCGAGACGAGCCGGTCTCCCTGCTCCGCCAGCACCACGCGCACCAGCCCCGCGTCCAGGTGGCTGGCGTGGTTGGCGATGACCAGGAAGTTGCGGTTCATCGGGATGAAGGGACGGCCCGTCACCTTCACGTCGAAGACGCCGCCGTAGAGGACCTTCTGCCCGAAGGACAGCAGCTGCCGGCCCACGTCCGCGACGACGTCCGGCACCGGAATCTCCACCTCTTCCGCCTTCGCGTTCTCCTTGGAGATCTCCTTCGCCCGGGTCTCCGCGGACGGCCTGCGACCCGACGCCACCACCACCTTGCGCAGGTCCTCCACGGTCTGCACCTGCGTCAAATCCTCAATCGCCGGCAGCGGCACACCCGCGCCTTCCAGCGCGGAGGACAGCTCCGTGAGCATCAGCGAGTCGAAGCCCAAATCCCCCGTGAGGTGCGTCTCCGGACGCACGTCCGCGAGTGGCTTGTGACAGACCTCGGCGATGAGCGGGTAGAGCCACTCGGACGCGCCGCCGGTGCCCGCCACCGTGGCGGCGACCTTCTCACGCGCCTTGGTGGCGCTGGCCGCCACGCGCTCCAGCCGCTGCAGCTCCTCCACCACCTGCTTGCGCTTCACCTTGCGCGTGGAGGTGCGCGGCAGCTCGCCATCCCAGAAGCGCAGCACCTTCATGCGCCGGTAGAAGGGCATGCCCGCGCCCACCTTGCGGAAGTGCTCCTCCAGGTCGCGGCGCACCTCCTCGCGGGGGCGGTCGCCGTAGTCCGGCACGCACAGACACGCCACCTTCTCGCCACCCGCGTCGTCCGGCAGACCGACGATGGACAGCTCCTTGACGTGCGGGTGCTCCTGGTACAGCTCCTCCAACTCGTCCGGGTAGATGTTCTTCCCGTTGTGGTCGATGATGACGTCCTTGGCTCGACCCACCAGGTACAGCCGACCCTCCGCGTCCACGCGGCCCAGGTCGCCGGTGTGCAGCCAGCCTTCCTTCAGCACCGCCTCCGTCGCCTCGCGGTCTCCGAAGTAGCCCGCCATGACGTTGGGGCCCTTGGCCAGCACCTCGCCAATGCCGTCGTTGTCCGGATGGAGGATGCGCACTTCGATGCCCGTGAGCGGCTTGCCCACCGAGCCAGGCGTGCGCTTGTTGCCGGGCGACGCGACGGCGAGCACCGGCGCGGCCTCCGTCAGGCCGTAGCCCTCCGTGATGTTGAAGCCCAGCTCGTGGAAGGCCTTGTGCACTTCCTCGGGCAGCGCCGAACCACCGGACACCAGCACCTTGATGCGCCCGCCGAACTTGCGGTGCACGGGCCAGAACAGCAGCTTGCCCAGGTTGACGTTGGCGCGGTTCCGCAGCTCGCCGTGCGTGGCCATCATCGCCTTGATGGCCTGCTCTACCAGCGGCGGACGGCTGGCGAACTCCTGCGTCATCTTCCGGTGCAGCAACTGCCACAGCGCCGGCACGCCAATCATCGCGGTGATGCGGCCCGTCTCGAAGACCTCGCCCAGCCGGTCCGACGTCAGCTCGTCGATGTACGTGATTTCAGCGCCCCGTGAGAACGGGGTGAGGAAACCCGCGGAGAACTCGAACGTGTGGTGCAGGGGCAGCACGGACAACACGCCGTCACCCACGCCCACGTTGAACACGCCGGCCAGCTTCGCCACCAGCGAGGAGAAGTTGCGGTGGGTGAGCATCACGCCCTTGGGCGTGCCCGTCGTGCCCGACGTGAAGATGAGGCTCGCCAGGTCATCCGCCGACGCGGACTTGCGCACCGGCCCGATGCGGTCCTCCGGGTACGCCGGGTCGCCCGTCATCGCCTCCGCGAGGCTGGCGATGATGACGTTGTCACCCAGCGCGCCGAGCAGGCCGGAGAAGTCCCGCGTCGCGTCCTCGGACATCAGGCAGACCTTCGCCTCCGCCCGCTTCGCGATGTTGATGACCTCCGCCTCGCTCAACCCCGGGTCCACCGGCACCATCGTCGCGCCCGCGCGCAGGATGCCGAAGAAACACGTGCCCCACTCGGGCCGGTTCTCCGACACCAGCAGCACCCGGTCTCCAGGCTTCACGCCCGAGCGCACCAGGAAGCTGCCCACGCGCGCCGCGTAGCGGTGCACCTCGCCGAAGGTGAAGCGCTCCTCCTTCTCGCCCGCCACCATCCGGAAGGCCACCCGGTGCCGGTACGCATGCACCGTCGCCTCGAACAGCTCCAGCAAGTCCCTGTGCGCGGGGATGACGGTGCGCTTCTCGCGCTCCTCCTCCAGGCCGGGGAACACCCACTTCTCCAGGCCCGGCAGGTGCGTCTCCATGAAGTACGCGCGCCAGTCGATGTGCTCCGGGTCCCACGGAATCTTCAGCCGGTCCGAGTGCACCATGCGCGTGTAGACCGAGCGCGTGTTGTCACAGCGGAAGACGTACCGGTTCTCGTAGAGGAAGGGGAGGAACAGGTCCGTCATCGCGATGAGGCCCGCGTTGCTCGTCTCCACTTCCTCGAGCGAGACCTTGGCCTTGTCCAGCATCGCCTGCACGGCGGGCGCGCCCCACGCGGGCCGCACCTCGTCGATGGCCTTCCTCAGGAATTTGGCGCCCCGGACGAGCATGGGCGCGCTCATCCACTCGAACTCGAGCTTGCTGACCGGCTGCGGCTCCAGCCGCGAGCGCAGCGAGTTGAGCACCTTGTTGCCCGACTCCTTGTTCCGGTAGTAGCGCCGCCGGTACAGGCCCACCAGCTCCACGGAGCGGCTGGCGTAGAACGGATTCACGTCGCCCGAGGCGAGCTGGTAGACGCGCCGCTCCTCCACGTCGATGGACTGCGCGGTGATGCCAATCGTCGCGCCCGCCACCTGGTCCACCGGGATGATGTCCAGGATGGTGTTCTCGCCCGCGGGGATGCCACCCGGGCCCTTGATGCCGGCGAAGGCCAGCGGGGCGGACGTGGTGAAGCCCTCATTCCAACCCGGGAACGGGAAGTGCCGCGCGCTCTCCACAATCGAGGGCCGCACAATCGCGTAGCGCAGCCCCGGCGTACCGGCGATGACCTGCTCGCCCAGGGACTTCGTGTACGTGTACGTGTTGGGCCAGCCCCAGTGCGCCGCGCGCTCCATGCCCGCGCGCACCAATTCGCCGCTCAGCCACAGCTTGCGCTCACGGCCGACCGCGAGCCGCAGCGTCTTCTCGTCGTTGACGTCGCGGCCTTCCTCGGCCAGCCGGTCCAACGCCTTCTTGCGGAAGGTGGACGTCAGCGCCCGGTCATCGGCCTGCTCGCGCAGCCGCGCCACGATGCGCTCCGCGTCCTTCAGCTCCTGCTCCAGGCTGAAGTCGCGCCCGTCCAGCTCCTCCTTCTTCGGGAAGTAGCCTCGGACCTCCTCGTCCTCGAACACGAGCCCGCTGCGGTTGCCCGCGACGAAGGACGTGGACATGTGGATGAGGGGCACCGCCCAGCGCAGCGCCAGCTCCACCGCGTACTTCACGCCGTGGGTGTTGACGTTGAGGCCCACCTCCAGCGACGGGTTGAAGGACACTAGGCCCGCGCAGTTGACGAAGGCGTGCACCTTGCCCGTCAGCTCCGCCACCTGGGCTTCTTCCAGGCCCACCCACGGGTCGGTGATGTCGCCGTCGAGGACGTGGCACTTCTTGCGCAGGAACTCGAGCGCGCCTTCTTCCCCATACGTGTCGCGCAGGGGCTGGAAGGGCTCGCTGGTGGCGACCTTGTCGAAGAAGCGACGCTCGGCGGAGGCCGCGCTGCCCTTGCGGACGAGCACGTACACCCGCTCCAGCTCCTGCCCGTAGCGGTGCAGCAGCATGGACAGCGTCACCTTGCCCACGAAGCCCGTGGCGCCCGCGAACAAGAGGCGCTTGCCGGTGAAGACCTGGGAGACGTTCAGCTCGGGTTGCGGTGACATGTCCGGCCTCACTTCACGTCCACCATCACCGTGGGGGCAATGCGCAACAGGCTGATGGTGGCCGAGCGGCCCATGAAGCCGCGCGCTTCCTCGATGGCCTCGGTGAGCGTGTCGGTGCGGTCCCACCCGAGCAGCGCGGGGACGTGGTTGTTCTCCGCGCCCGCGACGATGACCTTGCCCACGTGCTGGCGACCGTTCTCGCCCCAGTACCACATGTAGAAGGGGTGAACGCCGTGGTACGCGTTGTTCTTGCGGTACAGGTGCACGTAGCTGGGGTTCTCCGCGAACTCCTTCTCGTACTTGTGCTCCAGCTTCATGGAGTCACGCGTCTCGGGAAGCAGCCGGTGGAAGAACTCGATGTAGCTGGGGTGGTGCTCCGGGTCGAACTCGTCGTAGGCCGGGTGCAGCAGGATGAGCACGCCGCCCTTCTTCACCAGCGGCACGCCGCGGTTCAGGTTGAAGAAGTAGCCCAGCCCCATCACCTGCACGAGCAGCGGGTTGAGGATGGAGTTGACGCTGTACGGAGACACGAAGGGGATGGGGAAGATGACGATGTCGCTCTGCCCCTCCACCGGCACCACGTACTGCTTCCAGCTGGTCTCCAGCGTCTTGGCGTGCGCGGGCTCGGTGGCCCCGGCGAACACGCCCGTGACGTCGTAGGGCGCGGGGACGGCGTTGAGAATCTTGCGCGCCGCCGCGCGCGGCAGCTTGGACAACGCGTAGCGCATGGCCTGGAACTTCAGCCGGTCGCCCTCGGTGTAGTCCTCCTCGCGCTTGGCGAGGAAGTCCGTGGGCGCGCCGAACATGCGGTTGTTCAGCGTGGTCTCGATGTGGAAGACCTTCAGGTGCTTGTCGATGTTGCGGCCGATGCGCTCGTTGCTGCGGTACAGCGCGCTCGCCTTCGGCTCCATGTAGCTGTCCGACTCGCGGATGGTCTTCGGATTGTGGTGGTGGCGCAGCGACGCGTAGTTGGACACGCCGGTGCCCATGGACTTGTGCCCGCCATTCATGGGCACGAAGTTCACATTCACATAGACGATGAGGTCGCTCTCCGCGACGCGGCGGTTGACGGAGACTTCCTCGCCGTGGGACGTGCGCTCCAGCGCGACGATGCCATCCGGGTCTTCCGCGTCGTGGTTGTAGTAGCGGTCCGGGTAGTAGGCGTCGTAGATCTTCTCGCCCACCATCCGCTTCATCTCCGCTTCCGTCATGCGACGGTGCAGCGCGTTGGCGATGACCAGGTGCACGTCATCCACGCCGCTGTCGGCGGCCAGCTCCAGCACCACCTCCAGGATGGACTGGCGCACGTCCGGCGTCACCATGGGCGGCAGGGGCACGCTGATGTCGTCGATGACGCACGTCAGTCGCATGCCCGGCTTGAGCAGCGCGTGCAGCGGGTCCATCCCGTCCGGGTGGTTGATGGCCCAGCGGATGGCGGCCTTGACGTTGGGCACGCCGGCCATGGGGGGGCGGGGGAAGATGACCCGGGTACCCACGGGCAGGTCTTCCTGGAGGAAGCCCTCACCGTAGAAGAGGGCGCGCGGAGGGCTGCCCTTCTCGGTGATGACGACCTGGCTTTCCTCGTCGTACAGCTTCTGGAGCGTCTTGAACGGGCGCATGGCGGGCAAGGGGACTACTTGAGGTCGAGGATGGGCCAGTTGTAGGCGCGCGCGATGGAGCGCAGCCGCAGGTCCGGGTTCACCGCGGTGGGACGACCCACCACCGCGAGCATGGCGTAGTCGGAGGCGCTGTCGGAGTAGCCGTGGCACTTGTCCAGCGTCAGGCCCTCCTTGGCGCAATAGGCACGGATGGAGTTGGCCTTGTTCGCGCCTTCGATGATGGGCGGAATCACCTTGCCGGTGGCCTTGCCGCCCACGAACTGCATCTTGTTGGCGATCAGGTCATCGGCGCCCAGGTGCCGGGCGAGCGGACGCATGGTGAAGTCCAGCGCCCCCGTCACCAGCACGACCTTGCACCCGCTGCGGCGGGCCTGGTCGATGAGGTCCTGGGACTGCTCGAAGAGCGCGGGCTGCAGCACGTCCTCGAACATGTCCTCGGCGATGGTGACGAGGCGGTCCTCGGTCAACCCCGCGTAATAACGGTAGAAGAACTCGTTGAACGTCTTGCGGTCCAGCGTGTCCATGGCACCGAAGAGGGGCACGCTGAGGGCGGTGCTCAAGGTCCGTCCCGCGATGCCCAGCACGGAGCCCCGGTTCATCGCGTAGTACGCGTAGACGTGGACGACGTTCGTCTTCACGAGCGTCCCGTCGACATCGAAAAAGGCGGCTTTCGAGGGCATGTGGCAGCGGGCTTCCTGACACTCCAAGGGGGGTGAGGTCAACGACGCTGGGACGGGGGAAGGCTCCCCCACCCCTGCTAGCATGGCTAGAGCCAGCCTTGCTCGCGGTACCACTCGGCGCTGCGGCGGATGGAGTCCTCCAAATCCCTCCGAGGGTGAAACCCCAGGAGGCGCTCGGCCTTCGCGCTGGAGCAGGTCCAGGCGGGCGCGAGGAGCTGTCGGGCCAGCTTCCGATTCAGGGGGAGCATCTTGCCCGTCACCCGCGACACGCCGTCCGCCGCCGAGGCGAGGGCGCTCAGCGCCCAGGGACTCACGCGCACCGTGCGGGGTTGAAGCCCCAGCGCCTTCGCTCCCAGGTCCTGCACGGCTTCCAGGGAAAGAGGAGCGCCCGGGCCCGCGCAGAAGAAGGCCTGGCCCACGGCGTTGGGGTGCTCGGCCTGGAGAATCAGCGCGTCCACCACGTCCTCCACGTCCACCATGGTGAGGGGACGGGGGCCGCCCACCAGCTCCAGGCGGATGCCCTTCTTCACCAGCTTGAAGAAGGTGAGGTTCTCATGGTCACCGGGGCCGAGGATGCGCGGCGGGCGGGACACCGTCACCGGCAGCCGGTCTCCATAGGAGAAGGCGATGCGCTCCGCCTCCGCCTTGCTCTCGCCGTACCACTCGTGCGGCTGGAAGGCGTCCTCCTCGACGTGCGGGCGGGTGGGGGAGGAGGGCCCCATGGCCGCCAGCGAGCCGACCAGGACCAGACGCGGACGGTGACCCGCGGCCACCATGGCGTCGCACAACAGGCGCGTGCCCTCCGCGTTGACGCGCATGAAGTCCTCGCGTGTCGCGCCGCGGCGAACTCCGGCGAGGTGGAAGACGACGTCCTGTCCCTCCACGGCGGGGCGCAGCGAGGCCGCGTCCGTCACGTCTCCCTCCACGCGCTTATAGGAGATGCCGGCCAGTCCCGAGGCGTCTCCCCGAGGGCGCAAGAGGCACGTCACGGTGTCGCCGCGTGCCGCCAGGGCACGGGCCAACCAGATTCCAAGGAAGCCACCGGCTCCGGTGATGAGGGCTCGCATGGGTCGTTTCATCCGAAAAAGTACACCTCGTCCGCAAGAGGAATCCCACGTCCCCTGTCGCGAACCCGCGAGGGAGGACCCCGCGCGAGGCCGGATGGTCGGCCTCCGGAGTCGTCCCGCGAGGCTCTTCCCGAGGGAAAAGTGGCGCTGGGGCCGGATTCTCGGGGCGGGATGCGCCGCGAGAGGGGGTCGTCCGAGCGAGAACCGTGTTGCGGAGCCGGTTTCTCGGGCATGAAACGCGTTGCGTAGGGCGTTTCTAGAGGGAAAAACGCAGGAGAGGGCTGTTTTTCGGGCTTGGGCGTGCTACCTACGCCCCACCGGCACTGGCTTAAAATCAAGCGAGGCCGCACAACGTCCCCTTCGGAGGGGAGGAGACTCAAGACGAATGGCCGCCAAGAAAGCTGCTGCGAAGAAGGCTCCCGCCGCCAAGAAGGCCCCTGCTGCCAAGAAGCGTGCGCCCAATGCGTCGTTCATGAAGGAGATGACTCCTTCCGCCGCCCTGGCTGAGATTGTCGGCGCCAAGCCGCTGCCGCGCACCGAGGTCGTCAAGAAGCTCTGGGCCTACATCAAGAAGAACAACCTCCAGGATGCGAAGAACAAGCGGCAGATCAACGCCGACGACAAGCTCAAGCCGATCTTCGGCGGCAAGAAGAACGTCACCATGTTCGAGATGACCTCGCTGGTGAACAAGCAGCTGAGCTGACACCGTCGCCGGGGCCACCCGGCAGTTGCATCCCCGAGGGCTCTCCGGAAGTTTCGGCGAGCCCTCTGCTTTTTGGTGCGCGCGCGTGTGCCGTGCGCACGTCAATCCAGGCTCTTGGAGCGTTGGATAGAGGGCGGAAGTCACACCCCACGCTGGCGTCAGGCGCGCGGGAGCCCTACCTCTGGTCCCCATGTTGCTCGACGGACTGGAAGAAGAGGGAACCGCTCCCACGGGGGCGTCGGGTGCCACCCTGAGCGCGGAGTCCCTGGCGGAGGGACTGTTCGCTCGCGTGAAGCAGGAGCTGGGGCCGCGTCCCCGCACGCCGCTGTCCACTTATCGGGTCCAACTGCACCGAGGGTTCACCTTCCAGCAGGCGCGAGAGGTGGTGCCGTTCCTGGCCCGCCTGGGCGTGAGCGACTTCTACGCCTCGCCCTATCTCAAGGCGACACCGGGCAGCACCCACGGCTACGACTGCGTGGACCATACGCGGCTCAATCCGGAGGTCGGCTCGCCGGAGGACCACGCGGCCCTGTGCGCCAGCTTGCGTGAGCACGGACTGGGGCAGGTGCTGGACGTGGTGCCCAACCACATGGGCATCGAGCGCGACAACCGCCTGTGGTTCGACGTGCTGGAGAACGGCCCCTCGTCCGTCTACGCCAAGTACTTCGACATCGACTGGTCGCCGGTGAAGGACGAGCTGCACGACAAGGTGCTGCTGCCGATTCTGGGAGACCAGTACGGCATCGTCCTGGAGCGCGGGGAGCTGAAGCTGTCCTTCCGCGAGGGCGCCTTCTTCATCCACTACTACGACCACCTGCTGCCGGTGGCGCCCCGGCAGTACGGCCGCATCCTCCGCCACGGCCTGGAGCGGCTGGAGGCCCGGCTGGGCACCGAGGCCGCGCCCATGGTGGAGCTGCTCTCCATCCTCACCGCGATAGACCACCTGCCGCTGCGCACGGAGGTCGAACGCGCCCGCGTCGTGGAGAGGCACCGCGAGAAGGAGGTCATCAAGCGGCGCCTGGCCGCGGTGGCGGCGTCCAGCGAAGAGGCGCTCTTGTACATCGAGGACAACGTCCGCGTGTTCAACGGGGAGCCGGGCAACCCGCGCTCGTTCGACCTGTTGGACGCGGTGCTGTCCTCGTGCAGTTTCCGGCTGGCGCACTGGCGGGTGGCGGGCGAGGAGATCAACTACCGGCGCTTCTTCGACATCAACGGGCTGGCCGCCATCCGCGTGGAGGACCCGGAGGTCTTCCAGGAGGCGCACGCGCTCATCTTCCGCTGGCTGCGCGAGGGCTGCGTCACGGGGCTGCGCATCGACCATCCGGACGGCCTGTTCGACCCCACCGCGTACTTCCTGGACTTGCAGGAGCGCTACTTCGTGGAGCGCGCGCACGCGCTGTTCCTCCAGGAGCAGGCGGGGGACGACACGCGCTGGCCCGGCGTGGAGGCCGCGCTGCGCGAGCGCTGGCGGGCGGAGGTGACGGAGAACCCGTCCAGTCCCCTGCGCAAGGCGCTGTACGTGGTGGTGGAGAAGATACAAGGCGGTCGCGAGCGGATTCCCGAGGCGTGGGCGGTGCACGGCACCACCGGCTACCGCTTCGCCAACGCGGTGAGCGGCCTCTTCGTGCACCCGGCGGCGGAGACACACCTGACGGAGACGTACGAGCGGCTCACCGGGGAGAAGGGCGACTTCGCGGAACTCGTCTACCAGAAGAAGCTCCTCATCATGCGCGTGTCCATGGCCAGTGAAATCAACGTGCTGGCCCACGAGCTCAACCGCATCTCCGAGATGAGCCGGCGCACGCGCGACTTCACGCTCAACTCGCTGCGGCGCGCGCTGGTGGAGTTCGTCGCGCTGTTTCCCGTGTACCGGACCTACGTGGATGGCTGGCGGCCGGGGCTGGACGCGCGCGACGTGCAGTACGTGGAGTGGACGATTCAGCGCGCCAAGGAGCGCAACGCCACCACCAACGCCTCCATCTTCGACTTCCTGCGCGACATCATCCTGGGTCGCTACCCGGAGCAGTCCGACGAGCGCGAGCGCGCCGTCATGCTCCGCTTCGCGATGAAGCTCCAGCAGGTGACGGGGCCCGTCATGGCCAAGGGCCTGGAGGACACCGTCTTCTACATCTACAACCGGCTGGTCAGCCTCAACGAGGTGGGCGGCGAGCCGGAGCGCTTCGGGGTGCGCGCCAACACCTTCCACCTGCGCAACCAGGAGCGCGCGGAGCACTGGCCCGCGAGCCAGCTCACGTCCAGCACCCACGACACCAAGCGCAGCGAGGACGTGCGCGCCCGCATCAACGTCGTGACGGAGGTGCCCGAGGACTGGCGCAAGCTGGCGCGGCGGTGGATGCGCCTCACCGAGAAGTTCGTGACGCCGCTGCCCTCCGGACCCGCGCCCAGCCCCAATGACGTCTACCTCTTCCTCCAGACGGTGGTGGGCGCATGGCCCATGGGCGAGTCCCAGTCACCGGAGGCGATGGCGGACTTCCACCGCCGGGTGCGCGAGTACATGGCCAAGGCCATCAAGGAGGCCAAGGTCCGCACCTCGTGGACCAACCCGGACAGCGCCTATGACGACGCGGTGGCCGGCTTCGTGGACGCCTGCTTCGACGGGGACAAGGGCGCCACCTTCCTGGAGGAAGTGCGCCGCTTCAAGCGCCGCATCGAGCGCGCGGGACAGCACAACGCCCTGGGCCAGCTGCTCTTGAAGCTGGCCTCGCCCGGCGTGGTGGACACCTACCAGGGCTGCGAGCTGTGGGACTTGTCGCTGGTGGACCCGGACAACCGCCGGCCGGTGGACTTCGCCGTGCGCGCTCAGTTGCTGGATGCGCTGGACGCGCGGGCGAAGGAGGACCGGGTGGGGCTGTGCGCGCGACTGGTGGAGACCCTGGACGACGGCCAGGCGAAGCTCTTCTTGTTGTCGCGCGTGCTGCGGCTGCGGCAGCGTCACGCGGAGTTGTTCCGCAACGGGGGCTACAAGGCCCTGGAGCTGTCCGGGCCCCGGGCCCAGGCGGCGGTGGCCTTCGTGCGCGAGCTGGAGGACTCCGTCATCCTGGTGTGCTCGCCGCGCTACACCCTGTCCGCGCTGGAGTCTTCCGAGGGGCTGGCCGGTGCGTATGAGAACACGTTCCTCGACCTTCCGGAGGCATATGCGGGCATGATGTTCCGCGATGTCTTCACCGGGCGACAGGTACGGCCCGAGCGTGGGTCGGGTGGCGTGGTGCTGCCTCTCGCGCCGCTCCTGTCGGGGTTCCCGGTGGTGCTGCTGGAGAGGAGCACTGGATGAGGAGGGCCGAGGTGCTTCCAGGGAAGCCGTTCCCCCTGGGCGCCACGTACGACGGGCATGGGGTCAACTTCGCGGTCTTCAGTGAGCATGCGAAGAAGGTGGAGATCTGCCTCTACGACGCGGATGAGCCGTCGAAGGAGACGCGCCGCTTCCCGCTCCTGGAGAACACGCACCAGGTGTGGCACGGCTATGTGCCGGACCTGACGCCGGGGACGCTCTACGGCCTCAGGGTCCACGGGCCCTTCGAGCCCAAGAAGGGCCTGCGCTTCAACCCGCACAAGCTGCTGGTGGACCCGTACGCCCGCGCCATCCACGGCGGCGTGGACTACCGCGGCGCCATCTACGGGTACGTGGCCGGCGGCAAGGAAGAGGACCTGGTCCAGGACAAGCAGGACGACGCCGCGGCCGTGCCCAAGGGCGTGGTGCTGGCGGACTCGTTCGACTGGGGGGGCGACACCCATCCCCGCGTGCCCTGGCACCAGACGGTCATCTACGAACTGCACGTCAAGGGCTTCACCAAGCTGCACCCGCGCGTGCCGGAGGACCTCCGGGGCACCTACGCGGGGCTGGGCCACCCGGCCGTCATCGAACACCTGAAGAAGGTGGGCGTCACCGCGGTGGAGCTCCTGCCCATCCACCACATCGTCGACGAGCCCTTCCTCGCCGAGCGGAAGCTGACGAACTACTGGGGCTACAGCACGCTGGGCTACTTCGCGCCGGACTCGCGCTACAGCGCCGCGGGCTCCCGGGGCGGCCAGGTGGACGAGTTCAAGGCCATGGTGAAGGCGCTTCACCGCGCCGGCATCGAGGTCATCCTCGACGTCGTCTACAACCACACCTGCGAGGGCAACCACCTGGGCCCCACGCTGTCCTTCAAGGGCGTGGACAACGGCGCGTACTACCGCCTCACGGAGAAGGACCCGCGCTACTACCTGGACGTCACGGGCACGGGCAACTCGTGGAACGCCACGCACCCGTACGCGCTGAAGCTCGTCGCCGACTCGCTCCGCTATTGGGTGGAGGAGATGCACGTGGACGGCTTCCGCTTCGACCTGGCCACCACGCTGGGCCGCGACAGGCACGGCTACGACACGCGCGCGGCCTTCTTCCAGATTCTCCACCAGGACCCGGTGCTCAGTCAGGTGAAGCTCATCTCCGAGCCCTGGGACGTGGGCGACTTCGGCTACCAGGTGGGCAACTTCCCGGTGCTGTGGAGCGAGTGGAACGGCAAGTACCGCGACACCATCCGCCGCTACTGGAAGGGTGACGACCGGCAGGCGGCGGAGATTGGCTACCGGCTCACCGGCAGCTCGGACCTGTATGCGCTGTCCGGCCGCAAGCCCACCGCGAGCGTCAACTTCGTCACCGCGCACGACGGCTTCACGCTGCACGACCTTGTCACGTACAACGACAAGCACAACGAGGCCAACGGCGAGGAGAACCGCGACGGCGCCAACGACAACCACTCCTGGAACTGCGGGGTGGAGGGCGAGACGACCGACGCGAAGGTCAACGCCCTGCGCGAGCAGCAGAAGCGCAACTTCCTGGCCACGCTCTTCGTGTCCCAGGGCGTGCCCATGCTGGTGGCCGGCGATGAGATGGGCCGCACCCAGAAGGGCAACAACAACGCCTACTGCCAGGACAACGCCCTGTCGTGGGTGGACTGGGAGCTGACCGACACGCAGCGCTCCCTGCTGGAGTTCACCAGCCGCCTCACCCGCCTGCGCCGCGAGCAGCCCGTGTTGCGCAAGCGCCGCTTCTTCCGCGGCGCGCACATGTGGGACAGCGAGCTGAAGGACCTGGCGTGGTTCCGCCCCGACGGCAAGGAGATGAAGAAGGACGACTGGGAGAAGCCCTACGTCCGCTCCCTCGCCTTCCTTCTGGGCGGCGACGCCATCGCCACGCCGGATGACGAGGGCAACCGGATTGTCGGCGACACCGTGCTCGTCCTGATGAACGCGCACCACGAGCCCATCTCCTTCCTCCTGCCCGCCCTGGAGTGGGGCGCCGACTGGGAGCAGGTGGTGGACACCTCGACGGCGGCGGAGTCCCAGCACACACACACACCCGCTGGCGGCAAGGTGCAGGTGGCGGGGCGCTCGCTGATGGTGCTGCGCCGACCCGCGACGGAGTGATGGGGTGGTCGGGCCCCTGAAGGTGGGAGGGGCCCTGGTTGTACGGAAGTGTCGACGCCCGGACGCGCCACCGCTAGGGTGCGCCGGCTGTTTCTGAAACAGGATTCATACGTGAATACGCAAGTCGCGCTTTGGGTGGGCTTCAACCTCTTCGTCCTGGCGATGCTCGCCGTGGACCTTGGTCTGTTCCACCGCAAGGACCACGCGGTGACGCCCAAGGAAGCGGGCATCTGGACGCTGGTGTGGATTTCCATCAGCCTCGCGTTCTGCGGGGGCATCTGGCACTTCTCGGGGAGCACCCCGGCGCTCCAGTGGCTGACGGCGTATGTCGTGGAGTACTCGCTCTCCGTCGACAACCTGTTCGTCTTCCTGATGGTGTTCAGCTACTTCCGGGTGGCGGCGGAGCACCAGCACCGGGTGCTGTTCTGGGGCATCATCGGCGCGTTCATCATGCGCGCGGTGCTCATCATCGCCGGCGCCGCGCTGGTGCAGCGCTTCCACTGGCTCATCTACCTGTTCGGCGCCTTCCTCGTCTTCACCGCGGTGAAGATGCTCGTCTCCAAGGACGAGGAGATGGACCCGGAGCAGAAGGGCATCGTCAAGCTGGCGCGCCGGGTGCTGCCGGTGGCCCGGCTGGGCGAGGGCAGCCGCTTCTTCCTCACCGAGGATGGCCGCCGCAAGGTGACGCCGCTGTTCATCGTCCTCCTGGTGGTGGAGGCGACGGACCTGCTGTTCGCCCTGGACTCCATCCCCGCGGTGCTGGGCATCAGCCAGGACGCGTTCATCATCTACACGTCCAACGTGTGCGCGATTCTGGGCCTGCGCTCGCTGTTCTTCGTGGTGGCCAGCCTGATGGACAAGTTCCACTTCCTGAAGCTGGGGCTGAGCGGCATCCTGGCCTTCGTGGGCGTGAAGATGTTGATTACGTACTTTGACATCCACCTCCCCATCGCCCTGTCGCTGGGTGTGATTGGCGGCATCCTCCTGGCCGCCATCGTCGCGTCGCTCATCTGGCCCAAGAGCCCGGAGCCCGGTCATGACCGGGAGAGCGCGAAAACCTGAACCCAGACGGGCGGCCTCCGGGGTTTTCCTTGCAACCCGGGGGCCTTGCCTTCAAATGTGGAGGCATGTCTTCCAGCGCCACCACTGATGGCCTCCGCATCACCGTGAAGCCGGCCTACTGGCCGGAGCGAAGCTCGCCCGAGTCGGGTCAGTACGCCTTCATGTACACGGTGGAAATCGTCAACGAGAGCGAGGCGCCCGCGCAGCTGAAGTCGCGGCACTGGGTCATCACCGATGCCACCGGGAAGGTGGAAGAGGTGAAGGGGGAGGGCGTGGTCGGCCGTCAGCCCCGCGTGGCCCCGGGCGAGCGCTTCGAGTACACGAGCTGGGCCATGCTGCGCACGCCGTTCGGCACCATGCGCGGCAGCTATGAGATGGAGCGGCCGGACGGCACGCACTTCGAGGCGCGCATCGCGGAGTTCGCCCTCACCCTGCCCAACGCCCTGCACTGATGATGACTCCGGACCCGAAGCGGGGGCTGCTCCTCATCAACCTGGGCACGCCGGACGCGCCCGAGTCCGGGCCGGTGCGGCGCTACCTGCGCGAGTTCCTGAGTGACGCGCGTGTGGTGGACATCCACCCGGTGGGGCGCTGGCTGCTGCTCAACCTCTTCATCCTCCCGACGCGGCCCGCGAAGAGCGCGGAGGCGTACCGCAAGGTGTGGATGAAGGAGGGCTCGCCCCTGCTGGTGTACAGCCGGGAGCTGGAGGCGGCGGTGCGTGAGAAGCTGGCGGGGGAGTACGACGTGGAACTCGCCATGCGCTACGGCCGCCCGTCCATCCCCGACACGGTGGCTCGGATGCGTGCGCGCGGCGTGACGGACTTCACCGTGCTGCCGCTGTACCCGCAGGAGGCCACGTCGTCCTCGGCCTCGTCGCTGGCCCGGGTGTACGAGGTGATGACGGAGGGCTGGGATGTGCCCAACGTGCGCGCGGTGCCCGCGTTTCATGGGCACCCGTCCTTCCTGGACGCGTTCTCCGTGGTGGCCCGGCCGGTGATTGCCGAAGCGCGCGCGGACCATGTCCTGTTCAGCTTCCACGGCGTGCCGGAGCGGCACGTGCGCAAGACGGACACGTCGGGCCAGCACTGCTTTGCTTCCGCGGGCTGCTGTGACGCGCTCACGGACGCCAACCGGCACTGCTACCGGGCCCAGTGCTTCGCCACGGCGCGCGGGCTGGCGGAGCGCCTGGGGCTGTCCGCGAGCGGGTGGACGGTGTCCTTCCAGTCGCGGCTGGGGCGCACGCCGTGGGTGAAGCCCTACACGGACCTGGTGCTGCCGGAGCTGGCGAAGCAGGGCGTGAAGCGACTGGCGGTGATGTGCCCGTCGTTCGTCGCGGACTGCCTGGAGACGCTGGAGGAAGTGGGCCTGCGGGCCCGCGAGCAGTTCGTCGAGGCGGGGGGCGAGTCGTTGACGCTCGTCCCCTCGCTCAACGCCCACCCGGCCTGGGTGGACGCCGTGGTGCGGCTGGTGCGCGAGTCCGACGGCGCGCCTACTGCTGCGGCTTCGCCGTCGGCTGGGGCGCGGCCGGAGCGGGAGCCGACTCCAGCGCGGTGAGCTTCAGCTTCACCGTGCCGGGCGGCACCTGGAGCGCGGTGGGGGAGACGGTGCCTCGCGTCGACGAGGTGATGCTGCCCTCCCACGAGCGCCACTTGCCGGCCTTCACCAGGAACTCGCCACGGCCGACGATGCGCACCTCCGCGCTGGCGTCCGTCGCGGTGGGCGGGGCGCCCTCCGGTTCGTCTCCGCCTTCTTCCGGGATGGCGGCGCGCGCGGGCACGGCGGGCATCGCGCGACGGGTGGCGACCTTGCCCGCGAGCTGGTCCAGCAGGTCGTACTCCAGCGTGGCCACCTGCTCGCCGCCGTCCGCGGGGGTGAGGGCGGTGAGCTTCACGCGGTTGCGGCGCTCCGTCTTGACGATGGTGAACGTGGGGCCCAGGGCGTCGTGCGTCAGCAGCTCCGTGCCCAGCGCCCAGGTGTCGTTGGGGCCCACCGCCGACAGGGGCAGCTCCAGCACCAGCGAGGCCGTGTTGCGGGTGATGCCCTGGAGGCCGTCGAGCACGAAGCCGCGCTCGCTGACGGTGCCGGTGTCCTCGGCGGCGTTGGTGCCCTCCGGGATGACGCGCAGCCGGAAGTCACCCGAGTCGCCGTGCTCCAGTACATAGGTGAAGGCGCTGGGGAACGCGGGGGAGGGGGCGGCGGCGCGCTCGGGCTTCGGCGCTTCCTTGTCGCGGCCCTTCTTGCCCTTGGCGGGCTTGGCTTCCTCCACCTCCTCGACGGCGGCGGGCGCGGAGCCCGCTCGGTCCAGGGTGAGGCGGTAGGCCACGGGCGCACCGGCGGCGGGCTTCCAGCGCAACACCACCTTGGACGGGTCCGCCGCGGGCGCGGCCGAGGGCTGGGCGGCGCCCGCCTCCTTGGGGGTGTCCTTCAGGCCCGGAGGCCGGGGAATGGGCTCGAGCTGCCCTCGGGGCTCTTCCTTGCAGGCGAACAAAGACAGGGCAACGACCAGGCCGAACAGGCTTCGCATCACGCGGGGACGCTCCTCTGCGAGGACATGCGGGATACCGGAGCCCAGGAGGGCATTTCAAGTCCGTCACCCGGCCGCGTCTGTCGAATGCTTGCGTGGTTTTCTTCCACGGGCTCGCTTGACGCGCCCAATGAAGTCGGGGTTGCGGTGCCCGGCCTCATCCCTTGCAGCCCCAACTCCTTGCATTGTGTGTTGTGGCCGGGTGCGTCATGCGAGGTGGCTGGCGCCCCGGGACTCCTCGCGGTCGTGGAGTCGAGGGGCGCGACGGCACTCAGGTCCGTCGCGCCCGGGTGCTCACTGGGGCGCGTGCGCCACGTAGAAGTCGACCTGCTCCTTCACGCGCCCGGCGAACTCCGGGTTGAGGCGCTCGAGGATGTTCCACTCCAGCTCCAGGAGCCTGCGGATGTTGGGGCGGGCGGAGCGCGTCTGCATCTCCGGCTCCGTCCCCACCAGGGCGGCGGGAGTGGCGTTGGGGGTGTTGTGCACGGTGTCGTAGCCCGTGTGGACGAGGCCGGGGAGGGCCTGGGTCCGGCCGAAGGTCGTGGCGGCCATCTCATAAGCGCGCACGGAGAAGCGGCCATCGGCGCGGATGTGCCCCTCGACGTACAGGCGGGACCATCGCGTGCCGATGTCGAAGCTGCCCGTCACCTTCCAGGGCGTCTGCAGGAAGTAGGGGTCGGTGCTGGGCAGCAGGTCATAGCCACGGTCCGCGATGACCTTCTCCGCGGCCTTCATGACCTCCATGGCCGGCAGGTCATACACGACGAGGCTGCTGGTCCGCTCCAACAGCACCTTCTGGGGGGCGGCGCACCCCGCGAAGCACAACGCCGCCACGATGCTCGTCATTGCCGCGAGCCATTGCTTCCGCACCATCATCGTCGCCTCGTCCGCTGGAGTGGGCCGCGCGACGCAAGGGGAGTCGTGCGCGCGGTGCAGCGAAAACAACGAGGGATGTTTCGGGGCATATCGCCTTGGGCGAGCACTCGTTGCCGCGTGGTGCCTGGAGTCGCGAGGTAACTCCACTTCGGTGCATGCCAGCCGGCGACTGGCGTCGCGACACCTCCACCGCGCATGTCGCTCAAGCGTTGGGCGCGCGGTGCGCGAGAAGGACAAGCAGCTCGAGCTGTTTCCTCGGCGGCCGTTGCTGCTCGGTGATGGGGGCGCGCGAGACTCCGTGTTTGCGTGGAGGCTCGGGAGGCGGGCCCCTCGACGCGATACCTCGCCTTCCGTTGCTGTTCAGGGCTGAGGGTCGCGAGGCGCGGCGGCGCGGGAGAGTCTGTCTCGCACCGCGATGCCCAGCCCGCTGGCGGCGGGGAGACAGACGACGAGCACGTCATGTCCCCGCTCGTCCGCTTCACGCAGCCTCGCGTAGAGCACACGCGCGGCTCCGGCCGGGTCCTCGGGCACGTCGAAGCGAGGCACGTCCGGCGGCAACTCCAGGCTCTCCGGTCCCAGCACGCCCACGCGCAAGCTCTGTTCCCTCAATGCCCGCACGCGTGCTCCGGCCTCTCCCGGCTCGGCGAGCACCACACCCGCGCGCGGCGCGTAGTGCGACGCGAGCGAGCCCGACACGCGGACCTTGGACGCGGCACGCACTGGCACCGGATGTCCCAGCACGCGCTCGACGTCCTCGGCGGACAGGCCACCAGGGCGCAGGATGGCGGGGGCGCCGGAGCTCAAATCGACGATGGTGGACTCCACGCCCACGGTGCTCGGTCCACCATCCAGCACCAGGTCCACGTCCGCGCCCAGGTCCGCGCGCACGTGCTCCGCCGTGGTGGGGCTCACCCGGCCAAAGCGATTGGCGCTCGGCGCGGCCACGCCTCCGCCCAGGGCCTTCAGCACCGCGAGCGCCACCGGGTGTCCCGGCACGCGCAGCGCCACCGTGTCCTGGCCGCCTGTCACGGCGTCCGTGGCCCTGGGCGTGCGAGGCAACACGAGCGTGAGCGGTCCGGGCCAGAAGGCCTCGGCGAGACGGTGCGCGGCGTCCGGGATTTCCCGGGCCCAGGAAGACAGGTGCTCGGCGCCAGACAGATGGACGATGAGCGGGTGGGTGGCGGGGCGGCCCTTGATGGCGAAGACACGGCGCACCGCCAGCTCGTCCTCGGCGTTGGCCGCGAGGCCGTACACCGTTTCTGTCGGCAGGGCGATGACACCGCCGTGCCGCAGCAATTCCACCGCGCGCTCGACGAGCTCCGGATTTAGCATGCGTGGCCGCACTGTCGCGCCGGGAGGAAGCATGGGCAAGTCGCACGTCTTCGATGCGCGCAGTCGGATGCCGGTGTCGGCCTCCGAGTTGTTCGCCTGGCATGCCCGGGAAGGGGCGCTCGCACGGCTGACGCCCCCTTGGGAGCGGATGGAGCTGCTGGAGCGCTCCGGCGACGGCATCCACCCCGGCGCCCGGGTCACCATGCGGATGCACCTGGGCCCCATCCCCCGCCGCTGGGTGGCCGAGCACACGGCGTACGTGCAGGACTCGCTCTTCCAGGACACGCAGGTGTCCGGCCCGTTCTCGAAGTGGGTCCACACCCACCGGATGTGGCCCGAGCCCGCGACGAACTCCTCCGTCCTGGAGGACGAGGTGGAGTACGTCCTGCCCATGGGCCCGCTGGGCAGCCTCTTCGGTGGAGGCACCGCGCGTCGCACGCTGGAGCGGATGTTCGCCTATCGCCACCGGGTGACACTGGAAGACCTGCGGCGCCATGCCGCCTTCGCGCACGCCGGCCCCCTCACCGTGGCCATCACCGGAGCGTCCGGCTCGATTGGCTCGTCGCTCGTGCCGTTCCTCTCCACCGGCGGCCATCGCGTGAAGCGCCTGGTGCGAGGCCGCGCGGACGCGTCTGGGAACGAAGTGTCCTGGGCACCCGACAAGGGAGAGGTGGACACCGCCGCGCTGGAAGGCGTGGACGCGGTGGTGCATCTGGCGGGCGCCAACGTCGCGGGCAAGCGCTGGTCCCCCGAATACAAGGACGCCATCCTCAAGAGCCGCACGGAGGGCACGCTCACGTTGTCGGAGGCGCTGGCGCGCATGAAGCGCAAGCCTCGGGTGCTGGTGTGCGCGGCGGGCAGTGGCATCTACGGCGACCGGGGTGACGAGCCGCTTACCGAGGAGAGCGCCCCGGGCACCGGCTTCCTCGCGGACGTGTGCCGCGCCTGGGAGGCCGCCACCGCGCCCGCGGAGGCCGCTGGCATTCGCGTGGTGCACCTGCGCATCGGCCCCGTGCTGGACGCTCGCGATGGCGCGCTGGCGAAGATGCTGCCCGCCTTCCTCGCGGGCGGCGGTGGACCCATCGGCTCCGGTCGCCAGTGGATGAGCTGGGTGTCGATGGAGGACATCCTCGGGCTCTTCCACTTCAGCCTCTTCACGGAGGCGGCGCGTGGCCCCATCAACTCCGTGGCGCCGGGAGCGGTGCGACAGGCCGACTTTGCGAAGACGCTGGGTCGGGTGCTGAGACGGCCTGCCTTCCTTCCGATGCCCGCCGCGGTCATCCGCACCCTCTTCGGGCAGATGGGGCAGGAGGCCCTGCTGGCGGGTGCCCGGGTGCTTCCCTCCACCGCCGAGCGGCTTGGCTATTCCTTCCTCCTGCCGGACCTGGAAGGGGCGCTGCGCTTCACGCTCGGCCGCACCACGGCGGGGCCGGAGTTCCGCCATGACTGAGCGGTTCGGCGCTTGACAATGCCCCCTGGGGGGACTGATGGAATGGCCCCCTATGATTCAGGTCGAAGGGCTGACCAAGTACTACGGTGAGCATGCGGCCATCCGGGACCTGGCTTTCACCATCGGCCAGGGTGAAGTCATCGGCTTCCTCGGCCTCAATGGCGCGGGCAAGTCGACGACGTTGAAGGTCCTCGGCTGCGTGCTCTTGCCGACCGCCGGCCGTGTCGTCATCGACGGCCATGACGTGGTGAGCAACGCCCACGAGGTGCGGCAGCGCATTGGCTACCTCCCGGACGTGCCGCCGCTCTACGAGGAGATGACGGTGGGCGAGTACCTGGCCTACGTCGCGCGCTTGCGCGGCGTGACGGCCCGGGACACCACCGCGCGCGTGGGCGAGGCGGAGGAGAAGACGGGCCTTCGCGAGGTGGACGGCGAGCTCATCTCCACGCTCAGCCACGGCTACCGTCAGCGCGTGGGCGTGGCGCAGGCGCTGGTGCACAAGCCCGCGCTGCTCATCCTCGACGAGCCCACCAGCGGCCTGGACCCTCGGCAGATTGTCGAGATGCGCGACGTCATCCGCGGGCTCAAGGGCACGCACACGGTGCTCGTCTCCAGCCACATCCTTCCGGAAATCTCCCAGACGTGTGACCGGCTCCTCATCATCCACAAGGGGACGCTGGTGGCGCAGGGGACGGAGGAGGAGCTGGGACGGAAGATGGGCGGCGGCGGCTCCATCGAGGTGGAGGTGCGGGGAGACCGGGCGCGTGCGCTCGAGGTGCTCAAGCCGTTTGGCGCGGTGGACGTGGACCGGGCGGCGGACGGCGTGGTGTCGCTGACGCTCCGGGCCTCTCCGGATGCGCGTCCGCGCGTGGCGCAGGCGGTGGTGGGCGCGGGGCTGGAGTTGTTGCGGTTGGACCAGGGCGCGGGCCAGTTGGAGTCCATCTTCCTGCGGCTGACGCACGGTCAGGAGGTGCGCGCGTGAAGGCCCTGCTCATCGCCCGTCGCGAGCTGTCCGGCTACCTGCGCACGCTCAGCGGCTACGTCGTCATCGCGGTCATCCTCGCGTTGAACGGCCTGTTCTTCAACGCGTACGCCCTGGGCGGCGCGAGCAAGCGCTCCGCCGAGGTGCTGTCGCAGTTCTTCTATTACTCGAGCGGCTTCACCATCGTCGCCTCGGTGTTCATCTCCATGCGGCTGTTGGCGGAGGAGCGGCAGACGGGCACGCTGCCCCTCTTGTACTCGTCGCCGCTGCGAGACCGCGACATCGTGCTGGGCAAGTTCCTGGCGGGGCTCGCCTTCCTGTCGCTGTACGTGTTGTGCACGCTGTACATGCCGGTGCTGGTGCTGGTGAACGGCAAGGTGTCCTTCGGCCACGTGGCGGCGGGCTATCTGGGACTGCTGCTGCTGGGCAGTGCTTCTCTCGCCGTCGGCACGTTCGGCTCGGCGCTGGCACGCAATCAGTTGCTCGCGGCGATTACCTCCGCGGTGATGCTGGTGGCGCTCATCCTCTGCTGGCTGCTGGCGCGAATCACCGAGCAGCCGCTGTCGGATGTCTTCAGCGCGATGTCCCTGTGGAACCAGCACTTCCCGCCGTTCCAATCGGGGCTCATCCACGTGCGTGACGTCGTCTATTACCTGGTCGTCACCTACGTGGCGCTGTTCGCGGCCACCCGGGTGCTCGAAGCGCGGAGGTGGCGATGAGCACCCGTCCGGTGGGCAATGGGCTGGCGGCGACGCTGGTCTTCGTGGCGGGGCTGGTGGCGGTCTTCATCGGCGAGCGCATCCTGGGCGTGGGGACGGGCCGCGCGGCCTTCTCCGGGCTGGGCGCGGTGGCGGCGGTGGGCGCGGTCATCTGGCGCTTCGCGCGCTCCCGTGGCACGGGCGCGGACCGGCGCACGGTGGATGTTTGGGTGCTGGGCCTCTACGGCCTGGGCCTGCTCGCGCTGGCGCTCTACTTCCTCCAGTCCGACGTGGGCACGGCCCTCTTCGGTGGGCCGCTGTCGCAGAAGGCGCCCAAGCTGGCGGTGATGCTGGCGGCGCTGTTCCCCGCGCTCTTGACGTGCTGCCTGGTGCCGCTGGCGCTGGTGGAGACGGCGGCGCAGGCGATGACGCGGGCGCCGGTGCTGGAGACGGGCCGCGCTCGCAGCGCGCTGTTCTCCGGCCTGGGCCTGTCCTTCGTGCTCATCTTCGCCTTCGCGACCATGTACGTCGTCACGCAGGCGAACACGACGTGGGACCTGTCGTACTTCCGCACCGCGAAGCCCGGCGACTCCACGCGCAAGGTGGTGCGCGGACTCAACGAGCCGCTGCAGGTGACGCTCTTCTTCCCGCCCGCGAACGAGGTGGGAGAGGCGGTGCGCCAGTACTTCCAGGACCTGTCCGTGGAGAGCCCGGAGCTGCTCAACGTGGAGCGGCTGGACCAGGCGGTGGAGCCCGCTCGCGCGAGGACGCTGGGCGTGCACAACAACGGCACTGTCGTCGTGGCCCGGGGTGAGCGCAAGGAGCCCTTCACGGTGGGGTTGGAGCTGGACCGCGCGCGAGGGCAGCTCCAGCGGCTGGACCAGGAGGTCCAACGGCGGCTCCTGACAGTGGCGAAGCCCCGACGCGTCGTCTACTTCACCGCGGGCCATGGCGAGCGCGCGGAGACGCGTCCGGTGCCCGGTGAGATGCCGCAGCCGTCCGTGGCCCAGTTCAAGGAGCTGCTGCGCGCGCAGAACGTGGACGTGCGGTCGCTGGGGGTCGCGGAGGGATTGGGCCGTGAGGTGCCTCGCGACGCGGGGGCGCTGGTGGTGGTGGGTGCCACGCGCGACTTCCTCCCCGAGGAACTCGCGGCGGTGCGCGAATACCTGGAGCGTGGCGGCCGGTTGTGGGTGGCGCTGGAGCCGGAGGGCCCTCGCTTCGAGAAGCTGCTGGAGCCCCTGGGCTTGAAGTACGCGGGCACGCCGCTGGCGAATGACCAGGTGTACTTCCGCACCACGCGTCAGCAGAGCGACCGGGGCAACCTGGGCACGGCGACGTTCAGCTCCCATCCGTCAGTGACGTCGCTGTCGGCGATGGGCGGCCAGTCGCCGGTGGCCTTCCTGGGCGCGGGCGCGTTGGACCAGGTGCAGCCGCTGCCCAACGGCGTCATGCACGACATCTCCGTGCGCGCGCATGGCGCGACGTTCGCCGACGCCAACGGGAACTTCACCCCGGACGCCGGAGAGACGCGGCGCACGTGGCCGCTGGTGGTGGCGGTGGAGCAGCCCGCGGCGGCCGGCAAGGAGCCGATGCGCGCCGTCGTCATGGCGGACGCGGACGTGGTGAGCGACGTGGTGCTGTCCAACATGGGCAATGCCTACCTCGCGGTGGACACGCTGCGGTGGCTGACGGGCGAGGAGTCCGTGTCCGGCGCGGTGTCCTCGGAGGAAGACGTGCCCATCCAGCACACGCGGGAGCAGGACGTGGCGTGGTTCTACGCCACCGTGTTCGTGGCCCCGGCGCTGGTGCTGGCGCTGGGCTTCGTGACGACGCGGCGGCGAGGCCGTCGTGCTCCGCGCGCCCCGGTGGCGGCGGGAGGTGAGCAATGAAGGCGCGGGACCTGGCGCTCCAGGGCGCCCTCGCGGTGGTGGCGCTGGTGGCCGCCTATCTCGTGTGGCAGCGGGCGCCCTCGGGTGCTCCCGGTGACGTGACGGTGGTGGAGCTGCCGGCACGCGCCCTGGACAAGGTGCGCTACGAGGACGAGGCGCGCTACGTGGAGCTGTATCGCGACGCGCAGTCGCGGGACACGCTGTGGGTCCGCCTGGGCTACAAGCCCTCGAAGGGCCTCCCCGCGGCGGAGGGCACGGATGCGGGCTCCGCGCCGGGCACGGATGGCGGGGCTTCCGGCACCGTGGCTCAAGGTGGACAGGACGCGGGTACGCCGCCCCTGGCCGCCACGCCGCCACAGCCGCCTCCGCGCGAGCTCCGGGCCAACGAGGTGGCGGCGAAGCTCTTCCCGCGCTTCGCCCCGCTGCGGGCCACGCGGGCGCTCGGCGTGCTCGAGGCGAAGAAGCTGGAAGAGGTGGGGCTGACCACGTCGCAGCGCAAGCTGACGCTGACGCTGGGGGGCAAGGTGGAGACCTTCACGCTCGCCTCGACGACGGGGGGTTGGGGCACGCCCTACCTGCGTCGCGAGTCGGACGGCCAGGTGTTCCTGCTGGGCCCCGCGCTGCTGCCGGATTTGGAGAACGCGACCAGCCGGCTGGTGGACCGGCGGCTGCACACGTTTGATTTGGGTGACTTCGACGCGGTGGTCATCTCCTCCGGGGGCGCGTCGCGGACCTTCACGGCGACCGGCAAGGCGCCCAACCCCGTCGCGTTGGCGCCATCAGAGGCGCCGGACAAGCCGGACGAGTTCACCCGGAACTGGCATGACCGCGTGTGGCGCCTGATGCCGTTGGACCTGCTGGGCCGCGACGAGCAGCCGACGGGAGGCGAGCCCAAGGAGGCCTTCCGCGTGGAGTACCGGCGCGGCGGCAAGTCCGTGGGCGAGCTGACGGTGGCGCGGGGCACGGACGGCTTCTTCGCGCGCACCGAGCACACCCCCGGCTGGGTCCGCCTCCACGCGGGCGTGGACCCGTTGGCCGCGGAGGCCGCGCGCGTGACGACGCCGGTGTCGTCAGCGGGCGCGCCGTGAATCGGGCGTCTCGGGGCTGTCGTCCAGCCCCAGTCGCACGTCGACGAAGCTGTACGGCGCCCAGGGGCCGGTGAAGCGGAAGGCGTAGAGGTCCGAGCGCGCGGCGAGCATCCGGACCCTCGCCTCGAAGTCGGGCACCGCGTCCCTGGTGACGAGGAAGGCCGCGTTGAGCAGCATCCGCTCGCCCACGGGCGCGTCCGTGCGCGTCGCGTTGGCCAGCGGGTGCAGGCCCTCCAGCATCGCGGCCATGTCCAGCGACGCGCGCAGCTCCACGGCTTGCCCCAGCCGTCGCTCGTGCTCGGTCTCCAGCTCGTTCTCCCGGCGACGCAGGCCCGCGTCCTCGAACTCCATGCGTCGGGCCAGGTGCTCGCGGTGGTAGAGCACCTTGAGCCCCAGCTCCACCTTGCCCTCCAGCGCCACCAGGGTCCGGGTGAGCGCGTCCTGGGCGGAGCGCAGCAACCGCCGCACCTCGGCCTCCGAACCCAGCACCGTCCCGAAGGCCACGGGCAGCAGCGTGTGCTCACGCAGCACCACCTCGGCGGCGCGCTGGTGGGCCAACAGGTTGGCTCGCGTCGGGTCCACCACGCGCGCGGGGGCTGACGACACCAGCGCGACGAGCGCTCCTTCGCGCACCGCGTGGACGTGGGCCGGCGGCATCCCCAGGCCGATGGGGCCGAAGTCCAGCGGGCCCTCGGTGCGCACCACGCCATAGAGGTAGTGCGGACCCGCGAGTTCCTCCGGCGTCCGCGTGATGCGCGCCCGGGGCTTGCCCTTCGGAGTGTTCTTCACCGTGTTGCGCTTGCCGCGTCCCTCCCGGGGCGGGGGTGGGGT
>NZ_JABUMQ010000690.1:0-1089 GCF_013336645.1 Myxococcus sp. CA039A
TTTCCGTTCCGTTCGACGCCCGGCATCCGCGACAGCCGCGACGGGTTGCGATTCTGGTTGTCGACGGAAATGCCATTCTTCTTGCACACGTTGTACAGGTAGTCGACACGCTTCCGGTACTCGTCATAGTTGGCCGCTTCGACCCTGACGATCGCGTGCAGGCTCTTTCCGCCGCTGTAGACGAGGACGGCAATCGGCAGCTCCAGCTCGCGCATAATGGCGTTTTGCTTCTCAATGTCCATGTCGTCGGACTCAACGAGGGCATATCGAAAATCAGTCACGTTCTCGTTTTTCACACCCTTGCCGTCCAGCGGGTTAAAACGTATCCAGGCACCGGCTTCCGGGTTGTAGTCGCCCAAGACGGCCCCAATATCGCCATTGCATTGATTGAGCGCCTGAATCAGCTCGCCGGCCGTTCGGTCCCAATTTCCCTTTGTCGGCAGGTATTTCCCGTCTTCGTTTTGCCACGTATCGACTACGTAACCGACGTTTTCGGATGCCTCGAACAGCGTCTCAAGGTACGTGGTAAGCTGCTGGACGGGATTCCAGACGGCCGGCTCGTGGATCTCCTTGCCCTCGATCCAGTTTTTGTCCACGACGACGTAATCGCCGGAGATTTCGTCGTCCCAGCCGAGCTCGCGGTCTTCGCGGTCCGCCCGCGGCGTCCAGCCGGCGTCCTTCGCCATCTGCGTAATCGTCGCGCCGGTGACGGGATTGCCCGAACCCTCGAATGTGGTCCACTTTTTGAAGCATTCGCCCGGCTTATACCGGGCGACGTCCCGTTTGCTCCATGCATCCCAATCGCTGGCTGTGTAGCCCTCATATTTGAGGGCCATGCCGACATTAATCCATTCCTGATAGCTCAGATAGGTAGGATCGATGTAAGCCAGCAAGGCAATCAAGTCGATTTTATGTTCCATGCAGTTCTCCCCCCTTTCCTAGAACAAAGTCAATTGCCTTCCGGCGTATTCCGCAGCTACCGGGTTGATCCAGAGGTTTATAACCTTGATCGCGTACATGATCGGGTAGATTTGCAGCGGATCAACCGCGTTGCCAAGTGCCCTTAGCCGAGCCACCCGGTTTTTGACG
>NZ_JABUMQ010000691.1:0-1085 GCF_013336645.1 Myxococcus sp. CA039A
CCCGACGTCGTGGCGCCGAAGAGGATGTCCTGCTCACCGGTGTGACGTGAGAGCACCAGCGTCCAAGCGGCCTGGACCAGTGCATTGAGGGTGAGGTGGTGCTGGCGGACGAAGGCCTGGAGGTCCGTGGTGAGTTGCGCGGGCAGCCAGACGTTCAGGTGCTGACGCCGGAGCACCGAGTCCGGGCTTCGGGGAAGCGCACCGGGCAAGGGCGTGGGCGCGGTGAAGCCCCGCAGCGTCTTGCGCCAGTAGTGCTCCGCGGGCTCCAGGGACTGGCGCTGGAGCCAGGCGATGTAGTCGCGGAAGGAGGTCGACTCACTCTCCGCCGGGAGCCGGCCGGAGCGGACCTGCTCGTAGGTGGTGAAGAGCTCCTGGAAGAGGAGCCCGAGGCTCCAGCCATCCACGATGAGGTGGTGCAGCGTCCAGAGGATGCGCCACGCGCGCTCATCCGTGCGGATGACCGTCAGTCGCAGCAGCGGTGGTGTGCGCAGGTCGAAGCCACGAGCACGGTCCTCGGAGACGAGGGTCTCGAAGCGGCTCTGCTGCTCGGCCTCATCCGCGCCGCGCCAGTCGTGCTCCTCCCAGGGGAGGGTGGCCTCCGGGTGGACCCACTGGAGGGGCTGGTCGGCGCCCTCGGCGACGAAGGACGTGCGCAGCGAGGGCTGCCGCTGGATGACGGTTTCCCAGGTGCGACGGAAGGCGGTCATGTCCACGGCGCCGCCGAAGGTCCACGCCAACTGCGTGACGTAGACGCCGGAGCCCGGGGCCGTGAGGGTGTGGAAGAGCATGCCCTGCTGCATGGGCGACAGCGGATAGAGGTCGTCCGCCAGCGTCCCCGCGGGCAGCACCCGGTCGAGCACGGACTGGGACAGCTTCGCCAGCGGGAAGTCGGTGGGCGTGAAGCGGCGGGCGTCGTCGGAGTCTCGGTCGTCGATGAGCCGCCGCAGCGTGTGCAGGCAATGGTCGGCCAGGGACTGGATGGTCTCTGGCCGGTGCGCTGCCTGGCTGTACGTCCACACCAGGGTCAGTCGGCCCTCGAAGACGTAGCCGTTGATCTCCAGCAGGTGGGAGAGCGCGGCCTTGGG
>NZ_JABUMQ010000692.1:0-1082 GCF_013336645.1 Myxococcus sp. CA039A
CACCTCCAGCGAGGACCACAAGGGGAAGCCCACCACCGCGCCCGCCAGCGCCGCCGGCAACAAGCCCACCAGCGACACCACCAGCGAGCCCACCAACGTCAGCAGGCGCTGCCCGAGCGCCTCGATGCCCCGCGCGCTCCCCGTCCTGTCCGCGGGCACCCACGCCGGAAACAGCACCACCGCAGCGTTCTGGACGAAGAGCCCGGCCAACGACACCGTGGGCAGCAGTACCGCGAGCGCCACCCCACCCGGCCACCACCACGTCGCAAGCCACGGGTCCTCGGCGCCCGGGCCACACAGCAGACCCACCGTCAGGAGCCCGAGCTGGAGCGCGCCCACCACCAGCGCCGATGCCGCCAGCTCCGCCCCCACCACCTGCCAGCCCGCCAGCGGCAACGCGCGCAGCAGGTCCAGCTTCGGCAGGTCCATGCGCAGGTCCATGCGGAAGACGCTCGGCCCCACCACCGCCATCATCGCCGCGAGCGACACGCCCAGCGGCCCCAGCACCCGGCGCGTGTCCGTGAAGAAGCGCGACTCGCCCATCATCGCGACGATGGCGCACCCCAGCAGCAGCGAGGCCAGCACCGACACCACGCCCCCCGTCATCCGCCTCCGGGTGATGAGGTTCTTCCAGATGAGCGCCACCTCCGGACGCCCTCGCGCCGACAGCCGGAAGGGGGCCTTGCGCGAGGCGAGCGCTCCGCCCCGGGCGCTCCCTCCCGAGGCCCGCTGGGCCCGCTCGCGCGTGCGCGTCTCGGCCTGCGTCACCGCGGACTCCTCGAAGGGGACCTCCGCCAGCCGCACCCAGACGTAGTGCGCCAGCGCGAGCACCAGCACCGGGGGGAGCGCGCTCAGGAAGTCGCTCGCGTCCCGCGCCAACGCGGGCGCCACCAGCAGCCGCGCGGGCCACAGCACCGCGCTCAACCCTGGCGCCTCCACCAGCGACTGCACCCAGTTGCGCAGCACCCCGGGTGTCCCCACCGTCCTGGGGAACGGGTGCGCCTCCAGCGAGGAGTACACCGCCAGGCCCACCGCCGCGAGCACGCACCCCAGCGCCACCCAGCGCGCCACCAGGCCCCGAG
>NZ_JABUMQ010000693.1:0-1081 GCF_013336645.1 Myxococcus sp. CA039A
GGTGGGGGCAGGGCCTCCAGGTGACGCCTCAGCCAGTGGCTGAGGTTGCGCATGGGCTCCTCGCAGCCATTCTTGGGAAGGGCGGAGGGCATCGCGGCGAGGATGGGCTCGGAGAGCTTGAGGGCTTCTTCGATGGGCGCGCGGTTGTCGGCCTCGCACCAGCGCCGCCACGAGGCGTCCTGCTTCTTCTCGTTGTGCGCCAGGTGCTTGTTCACCGAGCGCAACAGCCAGCGCAGTCCGCTCTCCAGGAAGATGTCGCGCTTGGCCTCCGGGCCGAACGCGGCGCGGCTGGTGGTGAGCACCAGGAGGAGCGAGCGGAAGAGGCCCGGCATCGCGAGCAGGCCCTGCTCCTGGAAGGCGCCGAAGAGGTAGGCGCCGACGAGTCGCGTGTCGCGCTGACCCTCGCGCAGCAGGGCCTCCGCGCTGCGGGCCGCGTTGGCGTAGTCGCCGCTGGCGACGGCCTCCGTGACGGCCTCCACGCGGGGGTCGGGCTCTTCGCCCGGTGCCAGGCGGGGAGGCTCGCCCTCCAGGGGCTGCTCCAGGAAGGTGCCGTCGAAGGGCGGCAGGCTTTGGGCCAGGTCAGCCATCGATGACCTTCACCTGTCCGGGGGAGACGACCTGGATGACGCCGCCGTACGAGCACATCAGCTTGGAGTTGCTCTCCAGCGCGGGCGCGTTGCCGAGCATCAGCTTGGGACAGCCGGGCACCCAGGGCGCCGCGGTGGCGGGGATGCAGGGCATGGGCGTGAGGACGCCGAGCGCGGCCGCCGTCGCCGCCGCCACCGTGGGGTTGGCCAGCGACTGGCACATCCCGAAGGGAGGGATGTTCACCAGGGGCTTGTTGTCGAGGACGTTCGCCGCGGGCGTCGGGCTGACCACCTTGTTGGTGGGCAGCACCACCAGCGACGAGGGGGCGAGGCCGAAACTGCACTGCAGCATCGCTCCCATGACGACCTGGGCTCCCATGCGAGCACCTCGTGGGCGTCGTGGGTTCCGGGATGGAACGTCAGACGCTGAGCCACGCCATTGCGTGGCGCGTGCCAGCGTTCAGATCCGGCCGTTTCCCTCTGGGGCCTCGAAG
>NZ_JABUMQ010000694.1:0-1076 GCF_013336645.1 Myxococcus sp. CA039A
CGTCAGCCCCGCCACCTGTGCCGGCAACAGCCGCCAGTTGGACTTCACCCCGCTGCCCAGCTGGCCCTGCTGGTTGCGCCCCCAGGACCAGACCTTGCCACCCGTCGTCACCGCGAGGCTGTGGTGCTCGCCCGCGTCCAGGGTGACAGCCCCCGCCACCCCGCTCACCTGCACGGGCAACAGCTTGCGCACCTGTGTGCCATCCCCCAGCTCGCCATAGGTATTGGACCCCCAGCCCCAGATGGTCCCATCTCCCTTCAAGGCCAGCGCATGCGTGCGTCCAGCCGAGACAGCCGTCACGCCCGTGAGCCCTTGCGTCTGCACCGGCGACAGCCGCCGGGCCGTGGAGTTATCGCCCAGCTGTCCCAGCGAGTTGTACCCCCAGCTCCACACCGTGCCGTCGTGCTTGAGCGCCAGCGAGAAGCCCTCGCCCGCCGCAATCGCAGCCACTCCCGTCAAGCCCTGGACGCGGACCGGCAGGATTCGGGACACGGTCGTCCCGTCACCCAGTTGCCCCTGGACATTGGAACCCCAGGACTGGACGGTGCCATCTCCCAGCAAGGCCAGCGAGTGCCGGCTGCCCACCGCGATGGACAACACTCCCGTCGGCGAGGGAATCAACGTGGGCAGCGCCCGGGACACCCCCGTCCCATCTCCCAGCTCACCCTCCTGATTCTCCCCCCAGGAGAGCAGCCGCCCATCTGACTTCAAGGCCAGGGTATGCCCCTGACCGCCGGCAATCGCTCGACACTCCGTGAGCCCCAGCGCCGCCACCGGCAGCGCGCGGTTCAGGACGCTCCCATCCCCCAACTGCCCTGACAGATTCGCCCCCGTGCCCTGGACGCTCCCGTCCAGCGCGACGCCCAGCGAGAACTGATACGCCGTGGACAGCCCGCGTGAAGCCACGAGCTGCGAGCGCACCGGCAGCAACTGCCAATCCACGACCCCATCGCCAATCTGCCCGTCGGCATTCGCACCCCACGCCCAGACCGTCGCATCCTCCTTCACCACCAGGGAGTGCTGCTCCCCCACGGAGACCGTCCTGACCCCCGTGAGCGCGGGCACCTGCACCGGAC
>NZ_JABUMQ010000695.1:0-1059 GCF_013336645.1 Myxococcus sp. CA039A
CTCCAGGGTGGCGGGCAGGCGGGGCACGCCGCGCTTGAGCAGGGCTTCCTCCACGCAGGCGGAGAAGAGGACCTGGGGCTCGTCCACGGAGAGCTTCACCGCGGCGGAGCGGGGGCACTGGTTGACGGGGGAGCGCCACACGCAGCGCACGCCGGGGGCACCGCGCTGGCGCGTGCAGGAGAGGTTCGCGCGCTCCGCGTTCGGGTCCACGCGGACGACGGCGGAGAGCGTGGCGAAGGCCGGGGTGAGCTGCACGGTGGGAGGCAGCGCGCAGTCGGCGCCGTCCGCGCGGGACAGCGCGAGGTCCACGACGTTCTCCCGGAAGACGAAGGGCGTGGGGGCGGCGCTGTAGGCATAGGCGGCGTCATCCCAGGCCCAGCCTGGACCGAAGGCGGCCTCCACGTCGTCGGTGCCTCGCACGCGCACCTGTCCGCGCCACTGCTGGACGCCGCGCGCCTGGAGCGCGTCCGCGACCTGCTCGCAGGCGAGCGCCGTCTCCGGAAAACGCCACGAGCCCAGCGACGGGTCACCCGATGGGTCCACCACGAGGTCGCCAAGGTACAGCCCGTTCGTCAGCGTGCCCTCCAGCGTCACCGGCGTCTGGAAGCGGAAGTCCGGACCGAGCGCGGAGAGCACCGACGCGGTGGAGACGACCTTCATCGTGGACGCGGGCAGCAACCGGACGTGCTCCCGGTGCGCGAACAGCGGCTCGCCGGTTCGCGCGTCCAGCACGAAGGCGCTCGCGAGCGCGCCCTCGTCCTCCAGGGTGGCGAAGAGGCTGCTCGCCACCGAGCCCACGGTGCGAGCTTCGGGGCGCCGCGCATGGTGGCAGCCGGCGAGCATCGAGGTGGCCAGCAGCAGGGAGAGGGGCAGGGCTTGGCTCATCACGCGCGCCACGCTAACCCTGACGGCAGTGGGTGTCATGCGGCGAGGTGCGGGGGAGGGTGAGCCGTACCAACCCGGCCGTCCGGTATGCGACCCGGCTGTCCTCCCTTCGTGTGACTCGGCTCATCGTGTCACCGGGGCCGCATGAGAGGAATTGGGTGCGGGGCCTTGCTT
>NZ_JABUMQ010000696.1:0-1045 GCF_013336645.1 Myxococcus sp. CA039A
GTGACGCACATGCCAGCGCCGGGGGTGGGGGCGTGTGTCGCCTGCCCGGCTACTGATGGGCCGGGCACATGTGGGCTGTCCCTGGAGGGCCCGGAGCCTCGTAAGATGCGCGGGCCCATGCTTCCGTCCGCCTTCGTCCTGCTGGCGCTCGCCACCTCGCCGGGTACCTCCCCGGCGCACGAGCCCGCCCCCGCCCACAAGTTCTCCACAGCGTCCGTCACCGAGAGCGCCGAGCTGCTGTCCTCGGCGGGCTCACGGTCCGTGCGCGCCGCGCTGGGTGCGGAGGCATCCGTGGATGCGGTCGCGAAACGCGCAGGAGATGGATCCGCGCGAGCGGTGATGAGCGCGGATCATCAGAGCGTGGCCACCGCCATGCTGAGCGCGGGCTTGGGTTCCGTGCGCTCCGTCGCGAGCCAGTCTCCGTCGAGCGTGGCCACCGCCATGCTGAGCACGGGCTCGGGGTCCGTGAGCGCCGTCGCGAGCCAGTCCCCATCCAGCGTGGCCTCCGCCGCGCTCCGCATGGGGACTCAGGCTGTCAGCACCGCGCTGGTCCGGAACACTCCCGTCGCCACGGTGCAGCCGGCCCTGGCTTCCTCGTCGGACACCCCGCCCACCGTGCAACCCGCTCCCGCGCAGGGCACCGTCACCGACCTGGGCAGCGCGGCGGCCCGAGCCGGCGCCGGCGCCCTCCGTGCCGCGGCCTTCGCCCTGGGCTCGGGCTCCTCGGCCATCCCCTCCCCCGCCGAAGCCGAGGCCCACTACGCCCGAGGCCTCGAAGCCCTCAAGTCCAAGGACACCGCCACCGCCATCACCGAGCTCTCCTCCTGCGTGAAGGGCCTTCCCTCCCGCGTGGACTGCCGCTGGGAACTGGGCTGGGCCTACTCCGTCGAAGGCCGCTGGGCGGACTCGCTCGCGCAGTGGACCGAGGTCCAGAAGCTCGCGCCCGAGCACCCTGATTTGGAAACCGCGCTCGCCCAGGCCCGAGGCCAGGCCTCCCTCCAGGCCCGGCTCTCCCAGTCCCCCCTGGCCAGCAATCGCCCGCCCC
>NZ_JABUMQ010000697.1:0-1041 GCF_013336645.1 Myxococcus sp. CA039A
TTTCCTGCACGCGGCCACCCACGCGGCGCACGTGCTTCGCCTTTAGCTTCGCGGCGTTCCTGGCGATGGCGTCGACCGCCGACCGCACCACGTCGCTGTCGTAAGCGTCGCCGGAAAAAGCCGTGAACACCGGCGCGTAGCCGTTCAACATCCGAAGTTGTGTTTGAATCTGCGATTCTTGCTTCGGCCGACTGCCGAAAATCATCTGGAACAGCGATCGTTTTTCTTTCAAGTCCTCACCCCCTCAGATCAGCGCCTTGTAGTCGTTATATTTCTGGAACAAGATCGTATAAGCTATAAGCAAAGAGACAGCGCCATCGATGCGCTGCCTCTGATTCTGGCCTTTGATTGGCCGAATATTATCATTGTCATCCCGCTTGACGCTGGTGTTGGTTAAGCACCATTTGAGAATCGGGTTATTGTTGTAGTTGATCCGCTTGGCCGCAAGGTCCGCCCCCATTTCCTTCATGGGTTGGCTGAGTGTTTGGGCCCCTTGGCGAACGATCTCCATTTCGAACCCGGCCTCTTTCATTTCTTGGAGCCAATACTGGCTATTCCATGGATCGTACCCGATCCAAAGCGGACGAATGTCGTACTCACGAACCATCTCCAAGAACCAGGCCGTTACATCGGAATAGTTGACCTTGTTACCCTCGCAGAGTTGCAGTACCCCACGTGCCGCCCACTTGTCGTACGGGATCATATCTTCTCGGACCCGCTGTTCCAACAGTTCGGCCGGCAGAAAGTACTTCTGCAGTGCATATTTCTTTTCGCTTCCCGGCTTCATGATGAGCAGCGTCGCGCAGCTGAGGTCCGTCGTGCTGGACAGGTCAGCGCCGCCGACGGCGTAGCTGTCCCGGATCTCGTCCATATCGAACGTCTCCGGATTGTTGATTTGATCAAACGTCATCCACGTCCCCGCAACCGTGTCGCGGATGTTAAAGTCTTTTGTGAGAACGGTCGGCAGAGAGTCTGGATCGTTCTTCGCCCGTTCGACGTTGGCCGCGAGCTCCTCGTAAGACTTGATTGTCCCGAGGCCGG
>NZ_JABUMQ010000698.1:0-1040 GCF_013336645.1 Myxococcus sp. CA039A
CCGTTGTCCTTCGCGCAGCAGCGCCTGTGGCTCATCGACCAGCTCGAGCCCGGAAGCTCCACCTACAACATTCCCCTCGCCCTGCTCCTGCAAGGGCCGCTCGAGGTGGACGCGCTCCAGGGCGCCTTCACGTCGCTCGTCGAGCGCCACGAATCCCTGCGCACCACATTCGTGACGCGCGACGGAGAGCCGCGTCAGCACATCCACGCCCCCAAGCCCATGCTTGTCACGGTGAGGGAGCTGGAGTCCCTCTCGGAAGATACGAAGCTCGTCGAGGCCCGGCGACTGGTGAGCGAGGAGGCTTCACGGCCCTTCGACCTGGAGCACGGCCCCATCTTCCGCGTGCTGCTGCTGCGGCTGGACGCGCAGCGCCATGTCCTCGTCGGGACGGTCCATCACATCGCCTCCGACGGCTGGTCCACGGGAATCCTGCTCCGTGAGCTGGCGGAGCTCTATTCCGCGCACGCCACCCGGCAGCCGCCTCGGCTGGAAGCCCTCCCCGTGCAGTACGCTGACTTCGCCGCCTGGCAGCGCTCATGGCTGCGTGACGACGCGTTGGAGCAGCAGCTCTCCTATTGGAGACAGCAGCTTTCCGGCGCGCCTCCCTTCCTGGAGCTGTCCACCGACCGGCCTCGTCCGCCAGTCCAGTCGAACCGGGGCGCCTCCTTCCCCGTGCGCCTGCCTCCCTCCGTGAACGAGCGACTCCTCGCGTTCTGCCAGCGCGAAGGCGTGACGCCTTTCATGGCGTTGCTCGCCGTCTGGCAACTCCTCCTCTCCCGCTACTCCGGGCAGGACGACCTCTCCGTCGGCTCCCCCATCGCGGGACGCACCCGAGCGGAGACAGAGGGGCTCATCGGCTTCTTCGTGAACACCCTCGTGCTGCGCACGCAGCTCCAGCCGGGACTCCGCTTCCGCGAGCTGCTCGCGCAGGTGAAACGCACCACGCTCGGCGCCTACGAGCATCAGGACGTCCCCTTCGAGAAGCTCGTCGAGGAACTCAACCCTCACCGCACCCTCAGTCACTCGCCGCTGTTCCAGGT
>NZ_JABUMQ010000699.1:0-1002 GCF_013336645.1 Myxococcus sp. CA039A
GTCATGGGAGTTGTAAACGTCCTAGTATTGGTCGCTGAGCCGCCCCATGAATCTTTAACATTACTCCCTGTTAGTTGAGCAGCGACATTGGGCCGTACCTTCCCGTCCTCCGGATTGATCGACATCGAATGTGCATAATCATTTAAATTTGGCATAAAGCACCCCCTGAAAATAAAAAATCCCGCCAGATGCGGGTCAAATCTTAAGCCGTTGTGGCAGGAACATATGCGAGCGTGTCGGAGTATTCCTGCTGCGTGATATATCCCTGCGCCAGTGCGTTGTCGATCTGGAACAGGGTGTAGTTAGCAGCGGCGTATTGCTTAACAGGCTCAACATACTCCGGAATGATGCTGGCGATTGTTCTCTTGCCGTCAATGTAGATTGCTCTTGCATAACCTTGCACCAACGCTTGATAGATTGTCATGATCAAACCACTCCTTTAGTTATCAAAATTTCCCACAATTCGATGTTTTGCATGTTAAGGCTGGATATTTCGGCTTCAAGTAGCTCTATTTTGCTCGGGCCGGGCGGTGGAGGAGGCAAAGGTTCTTGTAAAGATTCTTTCATGTAAAGACCAGTTTCATCATCCTTAGTTATACGATACGGAATCCCATCTTCTATTATTTCAGTTATAGATATTGCCATTTATATACCTCCCCTTTTTTATGGCGTACCAGCTTTGAGAGCATATCTTACTTGCACCGTTGTTGTGTTATCAAGGTCGCTGGTTGCGTTTGTTGTGACTTCGATCAAGAGAGAACTATAAAAGTATATAGAGTCTGTCGCAGGAGAAAACTTATCGGCGCTTCCACTGCCATTATATTGCCGATTTCCTAAGTAGAAGTAATCAAGAGAACTGCCGCCTGGGATAGCAAAACTATCTACCTTACCGTCAAGCGTCACCCTTAAAACCGCACCGTTCGTTGAACTTGTGTTTAAAGTTGCGAGATTTAATCTTCCGCTTACACCAGAAAGGTTTAAAACCGTATAGTACGTCCCTTC
>NZ_JABUMQ010000069.1:0-36993 GCF_013336645.1 Myxococcus sp. CA039A
CCCCATGCAACAGCCCACGTCTCCTCGACCCACGCTGCGCGTGTCCGATGACCGGAGCTTCGTCGAAGCCGAGGCCTCCCTGGAGAAGTCCGGCCGCGTGGAAGAGCTGATCCGCCTGTACGAGGGCCGCGCTCGCGACGTCGCCGCCGACGAGGCCGTGCGCCTGTTGTGCCGCGCCGCGGAGCTGGCTCATGACCGGCAGCGCAACGCGCCTCGCGCCGAGGAACTCCTCAAGCGCGCGATGCTGGTGGCGAAGGATCCGCTGCCCGCGCTGCGAGGCCTCAAGCGGCTGCACGAGTCGCGGCAGGACGCCGCGGCGCTCGCGGATGTGCTGGAGCGACTGGGCAGCTCCACGCAGGGCGAGGAGAGCGCCGGCCACTACCTGAAGGCCGCGGACCTCTACGAGCAGAAGCTCTTCCGCCGCGACAGGGCGGTGCTGTGCCTGCAGCGCGCGGCCCGCGCGAAGTCCGACCGGGCCATCTTCCGACGCGTGCGCCAGTTGCTGTTGTCCGAGGAGCGCTTCCAGACGGCCTTCGAGGCCCTGGAGCGAGAGCGCGAGGCGCTGGGCGACGCGGGCATGGCCGAGGAGTACGCGGCGCTGGCGGAGCGACTGGTGGATGATCCCACCGAGCACGAGCTGGCGCAGGGGGTGCTGGATGTCGCCCGGACGCTGGAGCCGCAGAACGCGCGCGTGGAGAAGGCCACCCGGGCGCTGCAGCGCTTCGAGCAGACGTGGCGGGACCGTGTGCGGATGCTGCGCAGCATGTCGCTGGAGGAGCGCGACAGGAAGAGCGCGGCAAGGCTGTCGTTGCTCGTGGCGAAGCTGTTCGCCTGGTACGACCCGACCGCCGCCGGCAAGGTGAAGGAGGCGTTGGACCGCTGCTTCCTGCTGTGGCCGGGCATGCCCGAGGGGCTGTCGCTCATCGAGAAGATGGCCGCGCGCTCAGGCGGCGATTTCGCGGCGGCGATTGCTCAGATTGAAGCCATGGCGGGCGAGGTGAAGGACCGCGCCGCGCAGGTCGACCTGTGGCTGCGCGTGGGCACGCTGCGTCTGGGACGGCTGAACGACGCGCCGGGTGCGCTCGGCGCCTTCGAGCGGGCCGTGGCGGCGGACCCATCGCGCGCGGACGCGGCGAGCCTCACGGCGGAGCAGTTGCTGGAGGGGGGCAGGGCGGCGGACGCGGTGGTGGTGCTGGAGCGCTACCTGACCACGGTGAAGGACAAGTCGAACCAGGCCGCGATGCGGCTGCGCCTGGCGGAGCTGTGCCTGACGCAGCTGAAGGACAGCGCCGCGGCGCGCACGCACCTGGAGGCGGCGCTCAAGCTGGACCCCACGCATGCGCTGGCGGCCTTCCAACTGGCGCGGCTGTTGGCGGAGGACGAGGAGCTGGAGGCCGTGGTTCCGCTGTTGGACCTGGCGCTCCTGGCGCCGCGTCCCCGGTCGGAGCGGGTGGCCTTCTGCGAGGCGCTCGCCCTGATGTTCGAGGAGAAGGAAGACGCGCGAGGCGCCTTCGAGGTGCTGTCGCGCGCGCTGGAGTTGGACCCCGCGCGTCCGCTGCTGCTCGGCTCGGTGGTGGAGCACGCGGAGAAGGCCAACGCGAGGCCCGCGCTGGCCCTGGCGCTCCAGCGCGCGGCGCAGGCGGCCCCGGTGGTGGAAGTGGCCGCGACGCTGTGGCGACACCTGGCGCAGTTGCTCCAGGGCCCGCTGGCGGACCCGGTGCGCGCGGAGGCCGCGTGGCGCGAGGTGCTGGCGCGGCTGCCCGGTGACGAGGTCGCCGCGGAAGCGGTGAAGTCACTGCAGGCGGTCGCGGCGCTCGCTGACGACCCGAAGGCCCGGCTGGAGGCGGAGGTGACGCGGCGTGAGGCCGCTGGCGCCGCGCCCGAGGAGCTGGAGCCGCTGGTGCGCGAGTGGACGCAGCTGGCGCCCGACGAGGTGAGCGCCGTGCAGCGGCTGCAGGCGTTGTGCGTGGCGCTGTCGCGCTTCGACGAAGCGGCGGCGCTCGCGGGGCGGCTGGCCTCGCTCGCGGAGACGCAGCTCGAGCGCAACGAGTGGACGGCGCGTCAGGCGAAGCTGTACGCGGAGCGACTGGGGCGCCAGGAGGACGCGGCGGACCTGTTCCTGGGGCTGTTGTCGGAGAACGTGTCCACCGGCGTGGTGGTGGGGGGCCTGGAGCGACTGGCCGCGGCGGGGGTGCGGACGCAGGAAGTCACCGAGGCCCTGGCGGCGCACTATGGGCGCGCCGGTGACCACCAGCGACAGGTGGCGGCGCTCCAGCAGCAGCTCGAGGCCACCACGGAACCGACGGCGCGCAAGCGCCTCTTCTCGCTGCTGGCGAGCATCCACGAGAAGCAGCTGGCGGACAGCCGCGCGGCCTTCGACACCCGGGTGCGCGTGCTGCGCGAGGACCCGAGGGATGAGCCCACGCGCGCCGAGGCCCTGCGTCTGGCGCGGGACTTGTCCGCGCACGCGGAGCTGGGGCGCGTGCTGCGCACGCTGGCGACGGAGTCGGAAGACCCCACGGTGGCGCTGTCGCTGCTCACCGAAGCGGCGGGGCTCACGGAGGAGGGCGGGCTGGTGGCGGATGCCATCTCCGCGCTCGAGGCGGCGGTGGAGCGGGCGCCGGAGTCGGGCCCGGTGCTCCAGCGGCTCGTGCGGTTGTACGGGCGCGCGGGGCGCTCCGCGGATGCCGAGGAGCTGCTGCGCAAGCGCATCCACGGCGCGCGTGGGCCGGAGCGATTGGAGTTGCTGCTCCAGCTCGTGGACCTGAACGTGGAGCTGGGCCGTCCGGCGCAGGCCGCCGAGGCGCTCCAGTCCTCGCTCTCGCATGGCGCCGAGGAAGGCCGGCACCTGCCGCGCCTGGCGGAGCTGTACGAGAAGGCGGGCCGTACGCGCGAGCTGGGCGACACGCTGGCCCGGATGATTGGCCTGGCGGAGTCGTCCGGTGAGACGGACAAGGCGTCGCGGCTGAAGCTGCGGCGCGCGCAGCTGCTGCAGGGCACGCAGGACGGCAGCGCCGAAGCGGTGCAGAGCTACGCGGACATCCTGCTCCAACGTCCCTCGGACCCGGACGCGCTCGCGGCGCTGGAGGCGATGTTGGCCTCGGGGCCCGCGCGGGAGGCGGCGGCGCGCGTATTGGTGCCCGCGCTCGAGCGGACCAAGGACCACCGCAAGCTGGTGGCCACGCTGGACGTGCTGGCGGAAGTGGCGAAGGACGACGCGGCGCGCGTGCAGGTGCTGCGGCAGGCCGCGCAGGTGCATCTGGCGCATCTGCGGCAGCCGGAGCTGGCGTTCGCGGCGCTGGCACGGGCCCTGCGGCTGGCGCCGGGCGACGCCGGGTTGCGCTCCACGGCGCGTCAGGCGGCGGAGGACGCGGACTCGGTGGACAGCTACGCGGAGATCATCGCGGAGCTGGCGGAGGAGGGCGACGTGGGCCCCGCGCGCGGAGCGCTGCTGCGCGAGCTGGCGGAGGTGCAGGAGAAGAAGCTCGACGACAAGGCGGGGGCGGTGAAGGCCCTGCGTGCGTTGCTGGCCCTGGAGCCGGGCAACCTGGACAGCCTGCGCGCCTTGCAGCGGCTGCACCGCGCGGGCGAGGAGTGGGCCGCGCTGGCCGAGGTGCTCGAGAAGCTGGCCGCCGCGTCGCCGGAGCCCGCCGAGCAGCTCGCGTTCCTGCGTGAGGCCGCGCTGCTCCACGAGACGCGTCTGTCGGACCTGGAGAGCGCGTCGGAGGCGTGGCGCGCCATCGCGGAGCGCGACTCGGCGAGCCGTGAGGCCGCCGCGACGCTGGACCGGCTCTATACGGAGCTGGAGCGTCACCAGGACCTGGCGTGGGCGCTGGCGCTGCGCCGCAACCAGGAAGGACAGAGCCCGCAGGGGCGAGAGGTCTCCTTCCGCCTGGCGGAGCTGCAGCGCACGGTGCTGGATGACCCGAACGCGGCGCTGGGACTCTACAAGCGCATCCTCGCCGAGGACTCTGGTCACCCGGGCTCGCGCGCCGCGCTCGAGACGTGGGTGAAGGCGGCGGTGCCCGCCAGTGGCGCCGCGCTGGAGGTGTTGGACCCAGTGCTCGCGCAGGTGGGGGACCATGCCCGCCGCGTGGCGCTGCGCGAGGCTCGAATGGAGTCGGCGCTCACGGTGGAGAAGATTCTCCTGTCCGGTGAAGTGCGCCGCATCTACGAGCGCGACATGCGGCAGCCGTCGCTGGCCTTCATGTCGGCGGTGAAGTCCTTCGCGCAGGGGCTGGACCGGGACGGCGTGCGTCCCGACCTGGAGCGCCTGGGGCGCGAGACGGGCTCGCACGAAGTGCTCGCGGAGATCTACGAGTCCGCGGCGGTGGAGCTCACGGAGGGAGACCCGGCGGCCTTGGAGCTGCTGCGTCGTGCCGCGGAGCTGCGCGAGTCGTTGGACCAGCCCGAGGAGGCCGCGCGCCTCTGGAAGAACCTGCTCGCGGACGCGCCGCAGGACCGCCAGGCGTTGGAGGCCCTGTCCCGGCTGTATGAGAAGGGGCAGAACGCGAAGAGCCTCTCCGAGGTCTACACCCGTCAAGCCCAGCTCTCCCAGGACGTGGAGGAGCGCGTCGGTCTGCTGCTCAAGGCGGGCGAGGCCTATGCCAACGCGGGTGAGGACGCGAAGGCCGTCGAGACCTATCGCTCCGCGCTCTCGCTGAGGCGGGTGTCCGAGGGACTGCTCGCGCTGGAGAAGCTGTACGCGAAGGCACGGCGGTTCGTGGAGCAGGCGGACGTGCTGGATCAGCTCGCGGATGGCGCCGCGGACGACGCCGCGCGACGGGGCTGGCTGCTGAAGCGGGCGCAATTGCTCGAGAAGGAAGTGGGCCCCACGGAGGCGTTGCCGGTGTATCGCCGGTTGCTGGAACTGGCGCCTGGGGACGGGCAGGTGGTGGCGGGCCTGGAGCGCTTGATGGCGCACGACGGGCCCCGCGTGGAGGCGGCGCGCCTGTTGGAGCCCGTCTATCGCGGCCTGAACGACACGCGAAAGCTGGTGGAGGTCCTGGAGGTGTTGTTGCACGGCATCGCGCCGGAGCGGCGGCTGGAGCACATCCAGGAGATCGCCACCCTGCGCGAGGCGCTGGGGCAGACCTCGCTCGCGTTCGTCGCGCGGCTGCGGGCCTTCAATGAGTTCCCGCAGGAGACCTCGGTGCGCGACGAGCTGGAGAGGCTGGCGGCCGACTCTGGTTCGTTCGAGGAAGTCGCTGGCGCCTACGAGGACCAGCTTGAGCGCGACACGCAGGAGCCGCTCGCGGGTGACCTGTGGCGGCGTCTGGCGACGCTCTACGACAACCGGCTCAAGCGTTACGACCTGGCGGTCCGGGCGCTGGAGGAAGTGAGCCGGAGGGACCCGAAGAACAAGGGGGTGCTGGAGTCCATCGCGCGCGTGCATCGCCGCACCGGCGCGCACCGGGAGCTGGCGCTCGTCATGCGGCGTCAGGTGGCGGCGGAGCCGAGCGAGGCATCGCAGATCAATCTCCTGTTCGAGCTGGCGCACCTCGCCGAGGAGACGCTGGCGGACAAGGCGCTTTCGGCGCAGGCGTACCGCGAGGTGCTCGTCCTTCGGCCGGAGAACACGAACGCGCTCAAGCTGCTGGGCCGCGTGCTGGCGGAGATGGAGCGCTGGCCGGAGCTGGCGCAGCACATCGAGCGGGAAATCCAGCTCGCGGACGCGCGTGGCGCGCAGGAAGAAGCGTCGGACCTGCGCGTTCGCCTGGGGCGCCTGAAGTTCTCGCGTCTGGATGACCCGCGCGGTGCCCTGGAGCTATACCAGTCGGTGCTGGCGCGCAGGGCGGGACATGCGGGCGCCGTCGGTGCGCTGGAGGAGATGGCCCGCTCGGAGAGTCCGCTGCGTGGCGCGGCCGCCAGCGCGCTGGAGCCCGTCTTCGTCGCGGTGGGCAACCATCTGAAGCAGGTGGAGATGCTGGAGTCCCGCGTGTCGGCGGAGGCGGTGCCGCAGGAGCGGGCCGCGCTCTTGCGTCGCATCGCGGAGATGTATGCCGGCCCGCTGGAGAACGCGGAGATGGGCTTCCTGGCGGCGACGCGTGCGCTGCGCGAGCTGCCGGATGACCTGCGCTCGCTGGAGCTGTGCGCGTCGCTGGTGGACCGGGCCGAGGCTCCCGAGGAGCTGGGCTCGGTCATCATGGAAGTGGCGCCCAAGGCGGGAGACGCCGCGCGGGCCGAGCTGTACCGCTCGCTGGCTCGACTGCAGACGGACCTGGGCGAGCCTTCCGAGGCGCTGACGTCCTGGAAGCGCGTGCTGGAGCTGCGTCCCACCGACACCGAGGCGCTGGATGGCACGGTCCGCCTGGTGGCTTCGCAGGGCAAGCCCACGGAGCTGTTGGAGGTGCTGCGCCGTCAGCTCGCCGTGGCCGAGGAGCCGGCGCGCCGCGCGGCGGTGCTCTTCCAGATTGGTCATCTGCAGGAGGAGCAGCTCCACGACGCGCTCGGTGCGCTGGCGACGTTCCGGCGCCTGCTGGAACTCAAGCCGGATGACATGGCCGCGCTGGAGCGGATGGAGGCCCTCTGCCAGAAGCAGGAGCGCTGGCCGGAGCTGGCGGACGTGCTGGCGCGTCGCATCGCGCTGATGCCTCTCGAGACGGGGCTGGAGCTGAAGTTCCGGCTGGCCATGGTGCGCGAGACGCGGCTGTTGGACCGGACGGGCGCGCTGGCGTTGTACGGCGAGGTGCTGGCGGTGCAGCCCAACCATCCTGGCGCGGTCGGCCGGATGGAAAGCCTGGTGTCTCGCGAGCCGCAGAACCTGCTGGCGGTGGAGACGCTGCTGCGGGCGTTCCGCGCGAGCGGAGACGTGCCTCGACTGGCGCAGGTCATCGAAGCGCGCGTGGGTGTGTCCACGGACGCGTTCGAGCGCAAGGCGCTGCTGGGCGAGCTGGCCACGCTGCGCGAGTCGCAGGGCGAGGTGGAGCTGACGTTCCTGGCCCTCTTCCGCGCCTTCAAGGAGGACCCGAACGACGGTGAGGTTCGCCGGCGCTTGGAGAATGCGACGGACGGCTCGGACAGCTACGACGAGCTGGTCGCCGCATACGAGGAAGCGCTGCCTCGCGTGGCCGAAGCCGCCGACGCGGCGCAGGTCTGCCTGAAGCTGGGCCAGTTGCTGGAGACGAAGCTGCGCGACTCGGACCGCGCCGTTTCCTATTACGAGCGGGCGCGCACGCTGCATGCGGCGGTTCAGGGGCGGGCGCTGGTCGCGCTGGACCGCCTGTACCTGGAGCTGCAGGCGTGGCCGGAGCTGGCGGGCATCCTGGAGGCGCTGGTCTCCGGGGCCACCGAGCAGGTGGAGCGCGTGGGCTACCTCTTCCGCCTGGGTCAGCTCTACCAGGAGCGGCTGGACAGTCCGGACCGTGCGGCGGGGGCCTACGAAGCCATCCTCAAGGTGGAGCCGGGGCACATGGCCTCCGCGCGCCTGTTGGAGGGCATCTACGAGGCCGCATCGGCGTCGGAGAAGCTCTACGCCATCCTCAAGCTGCAGGCCGACAAGGTCGTGGGCGCGGAGAGGGACCGCGTCGTCTCGAAGATGGCGCAGGTGTCCGCCGAGGGGCTCTCGGACCTGGGCGGCTCCATCGAGCTGTACCGCGAGCTGCTGGCGAAGAACGCGCGCAACGACCAGGCCTTCACCGCGCTGGAGTCGCTCTACGAGCGCGCGGACCGGCCGCAGGACCTGCGCGAGCTGCTCGAGGGGCGTCTGGCGATGACGCTGGACCCTCGCGAGGTGGTGCGCCTCAACGAGCGGCTGGGTCGTGTGGTGTATCGGCTGCTCAAGAAGCCCGAAGCGGCCGTGCCGTACTTCAAGGCGGCGCTGGACCGTGACGCGCGCAACCGCGCGGTGCTGGACACGCTGCGGGAGCTGTACGACGAGACGGAGCAGCGCGAGGAACTCGTCGGCGTGCTGCGCCGGCTCATCCCCCTGCAGGAGAACAGCGAGGGTGTGAAGGCGCTGCGCCTGCGCCTGGCGGAAGTGCTGGCCGGCATGGGCCGCCGCGAGGAGGCGCTGGACGCCGCCCGCCGCGCGCTGGAGGTGGAGCCTCACCAGGTGCAGGAACTCGTCCGGGTCCACGCGCTCTTCGTCACCCTGCGCGCATGGAACGACGCGGTGCGCGCGCTGGAGCTGAAGGTGCAGGTGCACCTGGGCACCGAAGAGCGTGAGGCCGCGGTCGCCACGTACTTCGAGGTGGCGGACCTGTGGTCCGGGCAGGGCGGCAAGCCCGAGCAGTCCTCAAGCGCCCTGGAGAAGGTGCTGGAGCTGGACCCGTCGAACCGCACGGCCTACGAGCGGGTGTGCGAGCTGTACCGCACGTACAACGACTGGCGCGCGTATGCGACGGCGGTCGACCGTTACATGCCCCACTTCGTCACGGCCGAAGAGAAGATGGCGGCGCTGCGCGAGCTGGCGCGGGTGCAGGAAGAGCGGCTGGGGCAGAAGGACGTGGCCTTCCTGGCGCTGTGTCGCGCGCTGCAGCTCGATGCCTCCGACGACACGTTGCGCGAGGAAGTGGAGCGCCTGGCGGACGAGACGGGCAGTCACGAGGAGCTGGCCGCCGTCTACGAGGAAGTGGCGGACGAGCTTCCTCGCGGTCCGTTGGCGGAGCGGCTGTACGCCACGCTCGCGCGTGTCCACGACACGCGGCTGGATGATCCGCAGGCGGCGGAGGGCGCGTTCCGGAAGATTCTCGAGTTCGACCCGACCAACGCCACCGCGCTGGACGGACTGGCCGCCGTCTTCCATCGACGGGGCCACGAGCGCGAGTACGTGGTGGCGCTGGAGCAGAAGCTCGAGGCCGCTGGCTCCATCGAGCAGCGCAAGGGCATCCTGCGAGAGATTGCTCGCGTCTGGGACGAGAAGCTGGAGGACCCGACCGAGGCCGCCAGCGCGCTCCTGCGGGCCCTGGAGCTGGAGCCGGACGCGGAGACGCTCGGGGTGCTCACCGCGCTGTACCGGAGGCAGCGCTCGTGGCGCGATGTGGCCATGACGCTCTTGCGTGCGCGTGATTTGGCGGACACCGCCGAGGAGCGCGCGCGCATCCAGGTGGAGGTCGCGGGTGTCTTCGAGCGAGACCTCTCCGATGACGACTCCGCCGTCGCCGCCTACCGGCAGGCGCTGGAGCTGGACCCGGTCAACCGCGAGGCGCTGGAGTCACTGGAGCGGCTGCACACCAAGCTGGACCAGCCCGCGGACCTGCTCGCCATCTACGAGCGCATGCTGGAGCTGAGCGAGGACTGGCGCGAGAAGGTCCGCGTCCTCTTCCGCAGCGCCAGCATCTGGGAGGACAAGTACCAGAACCCGGCCAATGCGGACGTGTGCGTGGAGGGCGTGCTCTCCATCGACCCGCAGAACGTCCAGGCCATCAAGGTGCTCATCCGCCTGCGACGGGCCCAGGCTCGCTGGGAAGACCTCATCACCGCCTACGAGCGGCAGCTCTCCCTGGCCGTCAGCCCGCAGGAACAGGCGGAGCTGTACGTGGACATCGGCAACGTCCAGTACCAGCAGCTCAAGGTGGTGGACCGGGCCGTCAACAGCTACCACTCGGCGCTCGCGGCGGACCCCGAGAGTCGTCCCGCGTTGCACGCGCTCGGCAACCTGTACGAGCGCAGCGGCAACTGGCCCTTCGCGCTGGAGATGCTCCAGAAGGAAGCGGAGCTCGCGGGCCAGACGAAGGACGCGGTGGAGCTGTTCTACCGTTTGGGGAAGATCAACGAGGACATGCTGATGGACTCGGGCAGCGCCCGGAGTGCCTATCAGCAGGCCATCGCCATCGACGCGGGCCATCTGCCCAGCATCCGCGCCCTCAAGGGCATCCAGGAGCAGGAGAAGGACTGGAGCGGCTACGAGCAGACGCTGCGTCAGGAGGCGGAGCAGACGGAGGATCCGGCCGCCAAGGGTCGGGCGCTCCTCGATGTGGCTCGCTACCACGCGGAGACGCGCGAGGACCGCGAGACGGCCACGGGCTACTGGGAAGAGGCGCTCAAGCACATCCCGGACAGCATCGAGGCCGCGAGGCCGCTGGCGGACGTCTACATCGCCCATGAGGAGTGGGCCATGGCCGAGCGGATGCTCGACATCGTCACGCGCAAGCTGTCGGAAAAGGCCATGGTGGAGAAGGACGCGGCCACGGCGGCGGACCTGTGCCGGCAGCTCTACCGACTGGGCTACGTGGCGGAGAAGCTGGGGCGGCGCGACAAGGCCCTGAGCTGCTACGAGACGGCGTACGAGCGCGACGCGACGTACCTCCCCGCACTGGAGGGCTACGGCAACCTGCTGGTGCAGACGCGCCGCTACGAGGGCGCGCTCAAGGTGTTCCAGACCATCCTCATCCACCACCGTGAGGAACTCACGGACCTGGAGGTGGTGGAGGTCTACTGGCAGCTCGGTGACATCCACGCCGCGCTTGGCCAGGCGGACCGCGCGCAGAACCACTTCGAGAAGGCGCTCGCCATCGACCCGGGCCACGAGCCCACGCTGCGCGCGCTCGTCGTGCTGATGGACAAGGCGGGCCAGTACGAGAAGTCCGCCGACCTGCGCCAGCAGCTCGTTGGCGTGCTGGAGGATGAGGCCAAGGCGAAGGTGTACCTGGACCTGGGCCGCATCTCCCGCGACGAGCTGCATGACCCGTACATGGCCATCGATGCCTTCACGGGCGCGCTCAAGGTCCAGCCGGATGCGCTGGAGGTGATGGACCAGCTCTATGTGCTCCTGCGCGAGACGCGTCAGGGCCAGAAGGCCGCGGATGTGCTGGCGCGGATGCTGGCGCTGCCCGCGCTCGCGTCGGAGCCCCACAAGGCCAAGCGCGTGTGGTTCGCGTTGGGCGAATTGCGCCGCGATGACTTGAAGGACGTGGAGGGTGCGACCCAGGCGTTCAACGCGGCCCTGGACCTGGACCCGCGCTTCGTCGAGGCGTTCAGCTCCCTGGAGGCGATGCTCGGCGGTGCCCGCCAGTGGAAGCCGCTGGAAGAGAACTACACGAAGATGCTCGGCCGGCTGCCGAAGACGCCGGAGACGCACGTGGCGCGCATGGCGCTGTGGCGCGCGCTGGGCGACCTGTACCACCAGGTGCTCAAGCATCCGGAGGGCGCGGTGGCGGCCTATGGCGTGGCCGCCAAGGGGCTCCCGGACGACGCGGCGGTGCAGGAGGCCTTCGCGGAGCTCGCGGGCAACATGCCCGGCAAGGAAGAAGAGGCCATCGCAGCGCTTCGTCGGGCGCTGCCTCACACGACGGACCCTCGCAAGATATGCGGACAGCTCGTCCGGCTGGCGGCGCTGCGCAAGGACTACGACGTGGCCTGGCTCGCGGCGCAGGCCGCGTCGGGCCTCCTGGGTGAAGCAGGGGAGGACGAGAAGGAGATCCTCTCCAAGCTGGGGCCGTACGCGAAGAAGAAGGAAGTGGCGCAGCGTCCGGTGGACGACCAGCTGTGGCACACGCACCTGTTCCACCCGAAGTCGCGTGGACCGCTCGCGGAGCTGCTCGGCCTGCTCTTCGCCAAGGCGGGGCACCTGTACGCGGTGCCCTTCACGCAGTACCAGCTCGTGCCGAAGAAGCACCGCATCGACGTGGCCAGCGCGCAGGAGTACCACGTGCACCACTACCGGTACGTGGCGCGCCTGTTGGGCATGGAGGGCGTGGAGCTGTACTCGCCCTTCCTCGTGGCGACGCGCGAGCGCATGGCCAAGCGCTCCAACGAGCCTGCTCCGGAGCCGCTGGTCAACGTGGAACTCCTGCAGACGCACCCGCCCTGTGTCCGCGTGGGTGGCAAGTACTTCGCGGAGCAGGGCCAGAAAGAGGTGTACTACCTCCTCGGCCGCGCCCTGGCGTTGGCGCGTCCGGAGCTGGCCTTCGCGCAGTACGTGCCCGCGGAGCGCTTGGAGGCCATCCTCCAGGCCGCCCTCAACATGGTGGTGGGCAATGTGCGTGTCGCCGAGTCCCTCCACGGCGTGGAGATGGAGCGACGGGCCCTGGAAAAGGTCCTCACGGACGTGGACCGCGCGGCGCTCGCCAAGGCGGCTCGGGCCTGGCTGCCCACCGCGACACCGCAGTCCGTGCGCCAGTTCCTGGAGGGCGCGGAGCTCACCGCGGCGCGCGCGGGCCTCTTCGTCGCCGGAGAGATGGAGCCGGTGCGCAGGTTGGTCCAGGGGGAGACGGGGTCCTCGTTCCGGGTGGCGCCCCGCAACAAGCTCAAGGAGTTGCTCGTCTTCGCCACGTCCGAAGAGCTACATCACCTCCGTGTGGCTGTTGGCACACACGTGGAGGTGCAGGTTCGTCGATAGCGGGGTAGAACCCTGGGAAGGGTTCACGCGTTGATGAGCGACCGGGCGGTCAAGGCACTGATCCTTGACCCCTCCGGTGGCCACTTCTACGATTCCGACGGGATTTCTCCCGTCATTTCCGAGGCTTGCGGAAGAGATGCGTTTCGTCTGTGACAGCTGCCGCGCGCAGTACATGATCAGCGACGACAAAGTGGGCCCGAAGGGGGTCAAGGTTCGTTGCAAGAAGTGCGGCCACACCATCACCGTGCGCCCAGCGGGCGCCGCGGCGGGGAAGGATTCCCCGTCGGAGCCCGCGACTTCTTCCGCCCCTGCCTCCGCCTCGAACGGCGCGAGCACTCCGAGCACCCCGAGCAAGGAGGCCGAGTCGTCGTCGTCCTCCTCGTCCTCGTTGCCCGCCACGCTGGGGACTCCGCCGGAGGGCGGGCTCTTCACGGACGTGGAGGAGGACGAGATTGGAGCGGTGTTCGACCAGGTCCTCAGCTCTGGCACGCACAAGATTCCGGCGGGTGAATCCGTCGGAGAGGCCGCGGCGCGCGACGCCACGGCGGAGAACGTGCGCAAGCTGGCCGAGGCCGAGGACGAGCCCGACAAGGACGAGGCGAAGGCCCCGGCTTCTTCTCACGACTGGTACGTGGCCATCGACGAGAAGCAGGTGGGACCGCTCTCCGTCGAGAAGGTGAAGGACGCGTGGGACCGCGGGGAGGTGGGACCGGACAGCCTGTGCTGGCGCTCCGGTTTCAGCGATTGGATTCCCCTGTCGGAAACGGCGGAGCTGGCGTCGGTGCTGGCCCCGCGTCCGTCGAAGCCGACCATCGTCGCGCCGGAGCCGGTGTCGGGCTCTTCGCCCACGGTCCAGCCCGGGCCGGTGCAGTCGGCGTTCAGCGCGGGCAAGGCCTCCAAGGGCGACAGTGCCCCGCCGCCGTCCGCTTCTTCAGAGGCCCCCTCGGGTTGGAAGCCCTCCGCGGCCAGCGTGCTGGCCTCGCTGGTGAAGGAGGAGAACGACGCGTTCTCCAAGCCTCCGCCGACGCCCGCCCCGCCGTTGGGCCGGGAGCCCGTGTCCCAGTCGAGGTTGCTCGACGTTCCCATGCCTCCGCCCGAGCCGGTGTCTTCGCCGTCGCTGATGGGCGCGAGCGCGGCCATGGCGGCGCAGATGGCGCCCCCTCAGGCGCAGCAGCCCTACCCGCACCCGCAACAGTCGATGGCGCCCTACGGGCAGCCCTCGCAGATGCCCTATGGGCAGCAGCCCGCGCCGTATGCGCAGCCCGGTCCCGCGCAGTATTCGCCCGCGGGCTATGCGCCCACGTATGCGCAGCAGGGCGGGACTTCGCAGGGTGGCAAGAATCGGATGGGCCTGATGGTGGGCATCGCCGTCGGGGTGCTGGGGCTCGGTGGTGGCGTGCTTGCGTTCACCATGAAGGGGGATAGCAAGGTCGAGGCTCCGGCCACCTCGCAGGTGGCCTCACCGCCTGTCGCGGCGGCGACTCCTCCGCCGGTCGCGGCTCCCGTGAATCCGCCGCCCGTGGCCGCGCCTGTACAACCGCCGCCGGTGGTCGCGGGGGCGGCTGCGACGCCAACGCCTCCGCCTGTCGCGGCTGGAACGCCTGAAGCGAACCCGGCCGTTGCCGCGGGGACGCCTGCGCAGCCCGCTGCGACTCCGCCGCCCGTGGCGACGCCTCCAGCGGTCGCACAGGCTCCGGTGTCGCCCACGCCTCCCGTGGAGACGGCGAAGCCGCTCGACTCCGCCGTGGCGAAGGTGGAACGGACGACGCCCCGGAAGAACAATGGTTCCTCCGCCGCGGGTCGCAGGGAAGAGCCAGAGGAGCGGCCGGCGGCGCGCGCGGAGAAGCCCGCGGCGAGCGAGGGTGACAGTGACGACTTCGACGAGCTGTTCGGCACGAAGAAGCCGAAGAGCGAGCCGAAGCCGAGCGAGAACCGGCCGCCGACCGCCTACATCCCTCCCGAGCCTGGGGGCGGTGGTGTGCGCGATACCCTTCAGCGTTCCGACATCATGGAGGTGGTGCTGAACAACAAGCCCGCCATCGTGAAGTGCGTGAACGAGCAGAAGAAGAAGGACCCGATGCTGAGCGGCAAGCTGGTGATGCGGTGGACCATCCAGACGAGTGGCAAGACTGCGAATGTCACGTGCAAGACGGATGAGTACCGCACCACGTACATGGCAAGCTGCATTTCGGGGCTCATCAAGAGCTGGGCTTTCCCTCGTCACAAGAAGCAGGGCGAGCCCATCGACTTCCCGTTCACCTTCTGAGTGGGCGAGGGTGTTTCCGGGTCCAGTGCGACACGTGGGTCACGCCTGGGTCCGATGTGAGTGTTCGCTTTCGTGAGGGCTGAATTTCCTCGAAGGCCGAGCGTCAGTGGGCGTGTCGACACTCGTTGACACGTCAGGACGGGCGGGACTAAAGCCGAGCCGCTCGCATGGACGTCGGGGTCTGAAGTCAGTGGCCGGAGGCCCCCAGAGAGACGTTCCAAGCAGACTCACGGAGGGATTCTCAACATGCAGCTTCGCAAGATGATGCTGGTGCTCACGGCGCTGGGCGCGATGAGCGGTTTGATGGCCGGTTGCGGTGACGACGACACGGGCGGCCAGGGCTGCACCTCGAACGATGACTGCGCGGGCACGGAGATCTGCCACCCGTCCGCGGGTGTCTGTGTGACGACGTGTGAGTCTGGTTCCGACTGTCCGGACACCGCCAAGACGTGCGCGCCCCTGGGTGGTACGAGCACCCAGGCCAACACGCGGATCTGCCAGTGCTCCACGGACGTGCTCTGCAATGGTGGCACGGACTCCGAGTCGACCGACCTGGTCTGCTCCGACCTGGACACTGTTTGCGTGCCGAAGTGCGACTCGAACGATGACTGCGGCACCGGTCGCGTGTGCGACACGGCGTCCGGCCAGTGCGAAGAGGACGACACCACGGGCGGCACCTGCACGGGCACCGGCCAGAGCACCTGCCAGTATGGCCAGTTCTGCAGCAGCGGCACCTGCACCGAGGTTCCGGCGCCTACCTGCCAGAACTTCGACCCCGCGCGAGGTGGCAAGCAGCCCGTCTGGACCATCTCGTCCACGGGCCCGATCATCTATGACATCACCCAGGTCTCGTTCGGACAGGATTCCTTCTGTGGCTCGGGTCCTGGTACCACGGGCCTGACTGCGAAGGCTCGGGTTCGCGCATACCAGCCCGCGAACTCCTCGACTCTCTTCCCGGGGCAGCTGACGGCTCTCTCTGGCTTCTTCTACGTGCGCGTCGATGGCGTTCAGCTCGATGGCACCAAGTCTGTTCGTCCGTCTGAGTACAGCATCTCGAATGGTGGCAAGAACGCGGAGCTCACCATCAGCCTCTGCCCGGCTGCGAACTCGACCACGCTGTCCATTGGCCTCTACTTCACGAACGGCAATGAGATCTGCGCTCAGCTGAGCAGCCGATAGTCCCCAGGTTGTAGTCGGTCGGGACGAGCACGGAGCCCCATCCCTATGCAGGGGTGGGGTTCCATGCGTTTTGGCGCACCCACAGCCGAGTGAAAGTGCGTTTCAACCGAGGCTCGGGGCATGAATAAGGTGCTCTCCTCCTCGTTTGAATGAGCGACGGCGCTTGGCGCCAGTTGACGGACGAGAAGGAGACCGCGATGAGCTATCGTTTTGCTGCACTGTGTGTGGCTGCTATTGCAACGCAGGCCTTTGCTGAGAACTCGGCCATTGGTCGCGAAGTCCGCCTCGAATGCCCTGTTGGCACCGTGCAGAAGGGCGAGCGGGTGAGCAAGGACATGGGAGTCTTTTGTGTCAAGGTGGGCTCGACCCCGCAAGACGTCGCGCGGCATGGTCCGTATGTGGACTTCTGGGCGAACGGCAAGAAGCAGTCAGAAGGCCAGTACAAGGATGGTTTCCGCTCGGGGCACTGGACCTTCTATGACGCGAATGGCGTCAAGACAGGGGAGACCCAGTTCGAGAACAACGACTATCATGGCAAGCGGGTTGAGTTTCACCCGAATGGAGCCAAGAAGCTGGAGCAGTCGTGGGTGAAGGGGAAGCGTGAGGGCGTCGAGGCGACCTACACCGAGGATGGCCAGAAGGCCTCCGAGGTCCGGTACTTGGCAGACAAGCCGTTGGCCTCCAAGTAGCCCCTCGGCGCTGACCAGCAGTCCTGAAGGCCCTCCCTCCACTCCGGAGAGAGGGCCTTTCTTGTTTCTCTAGAAGCCTTTCCCGAACCAGCTTGCTCGGATAGGAAGCTCTGACGTGAAGGCTCCAACGCTAACCCCCGTTCTTCCCGACATCCCTATCCGCACGGTCGCGGAGATGGGGCTCCGCGAGCTCGAGCGCATCCGCCTCATCTTGCGAGGGGGCTCGGTCATCGACTGGCGTCGGATGCACTTCCAGGCCCGGGACGAAGTCGACCGGTTCCTCCGGCTCTGTCAGCTCGATGTTTCCCGACCCTACGATGAGGCCTGGGCTCGCCAGGTGTTGTCGGAGGCAGTGGACTACCTCCGGAAGACCTTCAACTACCGTGTGGCTGATTCGGTCGCCAAGCCGGAGGAGATTCACGACCTTTTCCTCCTGGCCTCTGGAGCCAAGGGCAATGCGCGGCACAGACGCATCGCTTGCGTCGTGTTGAAGGTGATGCACGTCATCCAGCACATCGAGGGAAGAGACCTGCTTTTCCGTCTTGCGATTTCCGAGGCGGAGCTGGCTGAGTTGGTGACGGAGAAGGTGCTGAGCGTTGCTCGGGAGATGCACGAGAAGGGGCTGCCAGTGGTGGAGTTCGCACACTCCATCAAGACGCAGGACTCGCTGGTGACCAAACTCCTCGCGAAGAAGGAAACCGTGGCGGCTCAAGTCTATGACCGCACACGATTTCGTGTGGTGACCCGGTCGCGAGAAGATCTGCTTCCTGTGTTGTACTACCTCACGCAACGACTGTTTCCATTCCATCTCGTGGTCCCGGGTCAGACCGAAAACACATTGCTTCCCTTTAAGAGTGTCTTGGGGGAGTACCCGCACTTCGAGCAGTTCACTCCGAATCTCCACCTGGATAGGAATTACGAGGACAGAGAAGACCGAAGCGGCAATGCCTTCTCTGGCAGCAGCTACCGGGCACTCAACTTCGTCGTGGATATTCCGGTGAGAATGGATGCCTATCTGCCACTGCCGGAAGAGGATACGCGGCCTCGGAAAGGCCGCGTCGTCATCTCATTGGTGGAATTCCAGATTGTCGACGCGGAAACGGCTCGCCAGAACGAACTGGGTGAGAACTCGCATGAGGCCTACAAGCGCCGCCAGAAGAAGCGAGTACTCAAGCGCCTCAGTCAGGGACTCGTGGTTCCAAAGCGTGGGCAATAACGCTGTAGGTGGGCTCACTGGTTGTAGCTGAAGACGAAAACGTCAGAAGACGGCCCATTGAGTTCGTGCCACGCGACCAGGGGATGGCCGTTGGAATCGAATGCCAACGAGGGATTGAAGCCGCCCGTGCTTGCTCCCTGGCGGGCGCTGAGTGGGGGGCCAATCCTCATCCACTGCTCTCCTTCCCATCGGCTGACGACAATGGTTCGTTCAGGGGAGGTGAATCCACTCCATGCGACGACGGGGCGTCCCTGTGAGTCGATACCAAGAGAGGGGGCTTCGTTCGAGGTGAGGCTTCCACTGGGCCTGTTCCCCAGGATGTTCCACGTGGTCCCATTGTGATGGGCCACGAAGATGTCGCCACTCGTGCTCGTCTTGGGCGCCTCGACCCACGCGATATACGGATTGCCAGCTCCATCCACCTCAATCGAAGGTGCCGACGCAGTGCTGTGGTCGGGGTTGAAAATCACGGGAGACCCAACGGGGGTGTTATGATTTTTCAGGACGGTGATGCCGCGATATTCTGAAGTCTGGGAACCAATGATGGCTGTGTACGCGGCGAAGATGGAGGTCGGGCCATAGGTCGTTATTGCGACATGCCATCGTTGGAGTTCTTCGCTGGGGAACGAGGGCTGGGAGTCAGTCCAACCCGTGCCTCCCGGCAGAAGGTTGAAGCTCGAAATCTGGTTGCGGATTCCGTCGTAAAAGTCAGCGTACACATGGAGTTTCCCAGTTCCATCTATTGCAGCCGAGGCCCTGTCACGCGCCGCATACTCGCTGGAATCAAGGGCAGGGAATTCCGGAAGCGCAATCCATTGGGTGTCAGACCATCGTCGACCATGGAGATTCTTCTGGTTCCCATTCGACGACAGTTCCTCCCAGATGACAGTGGGGTGGTTTGTTCCATCCAGAGATAGCGTTGGCCGTCCTGTGTGCGTGCCATTTTCGGGCACGGCGCTCAAAGAAGATCCGAGAGGCTGCCAGTTCGAGCCATCCCATCTCGCGACCTGGATGTTCTTGGTCGTCCCATCGGACTCTGACCACGCAATGACGGGAGCACCGTCCGTCCCCATCTTCATCACGACGTTCTCTGCGGAAGTATTGCCGGGATACGCGCTGATGGCACCGCCCATGGGGAGCCAGTAGGGGACAGTGAAGGCCCATGCCCCCGAGGTCGCCAGGGAATTGCCCGCCAGGTCCGTGATGGGATTCTCGGTCGTACCCAGTCCCACGCTGACGGTGTTCGACACGGGCAGCGGTGAGAGGGGCATGAGCGTGAGCGTGCGGCCATCCGCTGACACCTCCAGGGAAACAGGGATGGCGACCCCGCCATTGCCAGTGAGCCCCACATTGGCGGTCGTCACACTCGAAGCCTTCAGAGGCTCACTGAAGGTCGCCTGGACCGCCGCACGGACGCTCACCTGAGTCGCGCCTCGTGTGGGCATCCACGTCGCGACCTGCGGCGCTGCCCGGTCCACCACCACCGTACGGGGGACGCTCGTGAATGTCCCTCCTGCGCGGGTCGCGCGGGCCGTCAGCGAGTGCTCTCCCTCGAGCTCGCTTCCCGTGTCCCAGCGGTACGTATATGGCGGGGCCGTCCACGTGGTGAGCACGGTGCTCCCCTTCATCAACTCGACTGTCTCCGGCTGCCCTCCCTCCACGGCAATCGCCACCTCGAGCGTGCCGTTGACGGCACTGTGAGACGCGGACGGCGATACCCACGCCACCGCCAGGTCTCCCAGGGGGATGATGGTCAACGAGACGACTCGCTCCCGAATGAGTGCCCCCGAGAGTCCTCTCACGGTGAGGGCCACCGGACCTGTGGCGACGCTTGTTGCGACACTGACGCTCAAGGTCACGAGGTTGCCAGTGGTCGGAATGGTCACCGCTGGCGCCGAGACTCCCAGCGGCGGGTTTACGAGTGCAACCGAAACACTCCCACTGAAGCCCTGCCTGCGAACCAGCTGGACCTGGAAGCTCTTTGCTCCACCCTGGAGGACCGAGTCCTCCGTGGGGCTCACCTCCAGTTCGAAATCAGGAGCCTGAGTCCCGCCACCATCCTGTGTGGTGCCTCCATCGGTGGCGCCACCTCCCGCATCAGGCGGTTCGGGCGGGTCCACGATGTCCGGAACATCGATGCACCCCAAAAAAAGGACGACGGCGGCGAGGGGGACGGAGAGGCGAAGTCGGTTCGTCATGAAGGGCGTCAGTGCAGAGGGCGTTCCACAGCCAGGCACAGTCACGAGTGCCTGGCCCGGCACCCAGATGCCTATCACGGCCGCGTCAGGCCCGCGTGAGCTGGCCAGTTGCCCTCACGGCAGCCCGTCCGCCATCCCGGACCTCCATCCCGCGAACCGCCACACCCCGTGAAACGAGAAGCCCGCGCCTCTCGGACTCCTCCGAGCAGCACGGGCTTCACCGTCGTGGACCTCGAGGCCTCGGTCCTACTTCTTCTTCCGGTTCTTCTTCTTGTTGTCCTTCTCCCGCTTGCGGCGCTCCTTGATGGCGTCGCGGTCCTCGGGCTTCCCACTCGCGGCGGGCGGGGCGTAGCCCATGAGGCGGGCCTTCGCCATGGCGGCCTGCCCCATGGGAGGCGTGTAGCCAGGGGCCACCTGCGGCAACTGCATGGGCATCCCCATGCCGGGCATGCCGCCGCTCATCATCTTCTCCATCATCTTGGGGTCCCCACCAAACATGCTGGAGAGGTCCATGTTCCGCATCTGCGACAGCTGACCCAGCTGCTTGAAGCCTGGGATTCGGCCGAGGAGGCCCGGGTTCTGGCCAATGGTCCCCATCACCTGCTGCATCATCCCGAACTTCTGGAGCAGCTCGCGCACGTCCTCCGGCTTGCGACCGCTGCCCTTCGCGATGCGGCCAATCCGGCTGGAGTTGATGAGGTCCGGACGCAGGCGCTCCTTCGCCGTCATCGAGTCGTACATCGACTCAATCTTGGTCAGCTCCTTCTCGTCCGGGTTGAGCTGGTCGGTGAGGTCGCCGAAGAGGGGGAACTTCTCCAGCAGGTCCTTGAGCGGACCCATCTTCCGCACCATGCGGATCTGCTCGACGAAGTCCTTCATCGAGAACTGGCCGGACAAGAGCTTGCGCGCATCGTCCTCGGCCTTCTTCTCGTCGACGACCTTCTCGAAGTCCTTCATCAGGCCGACGATGTCGCCGAACCCGAGGATGCGACCGGCGAGGCCCTCCGGGCGGAACTCCTCCAGCTTGTCCATCGACTCGCCCATGCCGAGGAACTTGATGGGCTTGCCGGTGACTTCCTTGATGGAGAGCGCCGCGCCGCCGCGAGCATCGCCGTCCAGCTTCGTCAGGATGAAGCCATCCAGGCTCAGGCGCCGGTCGAACTCGGCCGCGGTGCGCACCGCGTCCTGACCAATCATCGCGTCACACACCAGGAGGATGTTGTCCGGGTGGACGTTGGTCTTGATGGACTCCAGCTCGTTCATCAGCGCTTCGTCGATGGCGAGCCGACCGGCGGTGTCGATGATCACCACGTCGCACTTCTGCTCGCGAGCGGCGGCATAACCTCGCTTCGCCAGCTCGGGCGGCTGCACGCCGGGCTCGTGGTAGACGGGCACCTTGAGCCGCTCACCCAGCACCTTGAGCTGATCCACGGCGGCGGGACGGTAGATGTCCGCGGCGACGAGCAGCGGCTTGCGCCCCTGCTGAAGCAGCCGGTTGGCGAGCTTGCCGGTGGTCGTCGTCTTACCGGAGCCCTGGAGGCCCACCATCATGATGCCGGACAGCTGCCCCTTGGGCTTGAGGTTCAGGCTCGTGTCGACCGGCCCCATCAGCGCCTCGAGCTCGTCGTGGCAGATCTTGATGAAGTGGTCCATCGGGCTGACCTTGCGCTTCTGGCCCGAGGCATCGGTGATGGTCGTCTGGACGAGCTCGCCCACGGCCTTCTCGCGGACGCGGGCGACAAACTTCTTCACCACATCGAAGGCGACGTCGGCCTCGAGCAGCGAGACGCGGATGTCGCGCAGCGACTCGTCGACCAGCTCGGGGGTGAGCTCGCTCTTGCCGGCGAGGCGGTTCTTGGCGGCGCGGAAGCCCTTGGTGACGGTCTCAAGCATGGGGGGCGCTTTATAACAGGGGGAAGGTGGGATGCGACCGTGGAGCGCATCCCGGACGTCGAAGAGTGGAGAGCCGGGCACCCGGCCCCGCCTGCCCGGGGCGGCCTGGAGCACGGACCCCGAATTCATCAACGCTCTTGAGGGGTTGGCGCATCCCTGGCCCCCGGAAGGCACCCGCCGGGGACCCCATGGGGGAAGTGCCCCCCGGGTCCGCCGGACCGAGCCTCCACCCTTCGGGCAGGCGCGGATACACCGGGTCCCTTGGGGGTTCCTCCCGCGCGAAGGCGGTTGCCCCTGTCGCCCGGATGCAGGACTGGGGGGCAAGGGGGCGCGTTTCGGAGCCCAGCCGTCGCGAGGCGGGACTCGCCCTGGGCCAGGTGCGCCGCCGAGCGGAGGGGCGAAGTCCATCCCTCCGCCACACGGTCGCGCCTGGACGAGCCAGGGGCCTGGTGCTCAGGCGGCGGAGAGCAGGTCCGCCTTGGGATACTCACGGACGTACTTGAGGAAGCCGAGCAGCGTCTTGTCCGCTTCGACCATCACCCCTTGGCGGAACTGGATGGTCTGCAGGACACCCTCGTCGTCATCGAGGAACGCTTGCATGAACTTCGCGGCACGCAGCAGGCGAGGCGCGTCCTTGAGGAAGCTCATCATGGTGCCGCTCACGAGCGCGAACTGCTCCGTGCGGGTCGGCGGCCGGCCCTTGTTCTTGCCTTCCTTTCGAGGCACTCCCGCGAGCAGGTAGGCCCGCGTTCCACCCCCTGGGATGCGCGTGCCGGTGAACATGCCGAAGATGGGGCCCGAGGGCGTGCGGGAGATGGCGGAGAACGTGTTGGTGCCTGTCACCCGGTTCCAGTTCTCCACCTTCAACCCATCACGGGTGGTGTAGTGGACGTCGTGCTCGAGGACGTAGTCCGAGCTGTTCATGTTGATGGGTCCCTCGATGATGCCCAGCTCGTGCAGCGTGTGCAGGTGCTGGTAGTCGTGGGAGTTGCACACCATCACCCAGGGTGGGACGGGGAAGCCCGCCTCATGCACCTTGACGCCGTACAGCAGGTCGCTCTCCTCGTAGCCGCGTACTCCAGGCACGTCGAACAGCGGCTTCTCGCCGTTGAAGGCCCAGACCATTCCCCACTTCTCCGCCGTGGGAAAAGTCTGGATGCGGGCGCGGTCGGGAATCTTGCAGCCCACGGGGATGTGGGTACAGACGCCCTCCTGGTTGTACTGCCAATGGTGGAAAGGGCAGCGCACCTCGTCGCCAATCACGTCGCCGATGCTCAGGTCCGCGCCAATATGACTGCAATAGGCGCTCATCACCTGCGCCTTGCCGTTCTTCCCTCGAAAGGCAATCACCTTTCCATCCAGGAACCCACGGCCGACAATCTTGCCGGGCTTGAGTTCCCTCGAAAGGCAGACGGCATACCAGTTCTGGTGATAGCCGATGCCGGGGCCTTCGAGGATGGGCCGCGAGTCGCGCACTGCGGGTTCGGTGGCGGGGCGCATCAATGCCGTCATGGGTTCCTCTGGGGGTGGCGGTGGGGGTGGGGAAAGACTGACTGCCGTGGGTCCTCGGCGAAGGCGCGCAGCAGGGCCTGGAGTTCTCGGGCCCAGCCGATGACGGTGTCCGCGTCGATTCGGTCGCTGTCGTGGATGAGCTCTCCACGCAGCCCCGTCGGGGTCTCTTCCAGATACAACGTGAGGTCGAGCAGCGCCGTGTCGTGCGCGAGCGCCAAGGGGGTCGCCTCGAGCGCGGACAGCTCGGGTTGGGGCGCGACGCCCTTCAGGACGAGCATCACGTTGGGCGTCGGGCCTCCAATGGCCTCGGGCGGAACGTCGGGATGGGCATAGGCGCCGAGCGCCACGGCTCGTGCATGCGCGAGCAGCTCCAGGAAGCTCGGTGCGCCCTCGGGGCGCAGGCGCAGCGCCAGTGTGTTGATGAACGTCCCGACGAGCGGCTCGAGGTCCGTGTGGCCCCGATGTGCGGCGGGCGTGCCGATGAGCAGGTCTCGCTGGCCACAGGCTCGCGCGAGGAGCACGTACAGCGAGGACAGCAGCACCATGAAGAGCGTGCTGCCCGCCTGCTGTCCCACCACCCGTAGTCGCTCGACGACCTCGTGCTCCACGCTGAAGTCGACGGAGCCACCGTGGTAGCGCCGCTGCTCCATTCCTTTCGAGCGCGTGGGCCACTCCAGCCGAGGCGGCGGGGCCGCAAGCTGCTGCTTCCAGTACCCGAGCTGTCGTGGAAGGACCTCCTCCTGGACCCATCGCCGTTGCCAGCGCGCGTAGTCCGCGTACTGGAGTCGCAGGGGAGCGAATGGACAGGGCTCGCCCGCGAGGAAGGCCGCATAGAGCACCGTCAGCTCATGCACCAGCGCTCCCCGGGATGCGCCGTCCACCACCGTGTGGTGCATCATCAGCACCATCACATGGCGCTGCTCGGAGAGGAGCAGGAGCCAGGCTCGGAACAGCGGGCCTCGGGCCAGGTCGATTCGCCGCCGATGCTCGTCGTGAAGGAGGCGGCGAAGTGCTTCCTGCTGCGCCTCGGCGTCGAGCGCGCACAGGTCCACGGGCTCCATTGCGGTAGACCCCGGTGGCGCGATGACCTGGACGGGGGTGTCTCCCCGGAGCTCGAACGTCGTCCGCAGCACCTCGTGGCGCTCGACGAGCGTCGCCACGGCACGCGTGAGCGCATCCCGGTTGAGCGGCCCCTCCAGCCGCATGGCGAAGGTGGCGATGTGGGCCGGAGCGAGGTCCGGCTCCCTCACCTCGGCGCGCCACAGACGCTCCTGGGTGAGAGACAGCGGCGGTGGCCCGTTTCGAGGCAAGGGCTCCAGTCGAATGGACTCCGGCGCCCCCCGCGCCTGCTGAAGCAGCTCCAGCAAGCGCGGCTTGTGCTCCACGAGCGCCGAGCGGAGCGTCGCGTCCACGACGCCCTCTTTTGCTCGGACGCGCAGTTGCTGCCCCTCCGCCCAGAGCTGGACGTGGCGCTCCGTGAGGCTGGAGAGGAGCTGCTCCAGGTTCATAGGGTCAGCTCACTCATTCCCGGCGTGGAGTCCGCCGTCAGCGCCTGCGTCGACGCGAGCTGATTGACGGTGAGCTGCTGCTGGGTGAGCTCCGCCAGTTCCTGGAGGCTGGCGCCGTCGATGAACTTCGCGATGGGCAGGTCCACGCCCAGCGCATTCATCAGGTGGTTCTTCAGCTCGATGGCCATCAGCGAATCGAGACCCAGCTCGGTGAGGGGCCGCTCGGGCGCCAGCCGCGATGGATTCTTGATGCGCAGCACCTTGGACAGCCGCTTCTGCAGCTCGGTCACCAGCAGCCGGCGAGCCTCCACGGGGGAGACCTCCGAGAGCTTGCGGAGCAATGCGTCGTCCCGCGCCGAGGCTTTCGCACCACCACCGCCCTCCCGTGCGACGAGCGCGGACAGCAAGAGCGGCACCGCGCCCTGCACTTCGAAGCCACCTCGGGCGATGGGCATGACCGCCACTTGAATCGCGGCGCTCGCCGAGAGCAGCGACGACAGGACGGCGAGCCCCTGGGCCGGACGGATGGGATTCATCCACCGGTCGGCGAGTCGCTCCTGGACGCGCTCGTTCGCCGCGGCTCCCACTTCCGACCAGGCGCCCCAGTTGATGGTCAGCGCGGGCAGGCCCTTGGCGCGTCGGTAATGGGCCAGCGCGTCCTGGAACGTGTTGGCCGCGGAGTGGTTCGCCTGACCGCTGTTCCCCAGCAGCGAGGCGATGGACGAGTAGAGGACGAAGAAGTCCAGCGGCTGTCCCAGCGTCAGTCGATGCAGGTTCCACGAGCCGAGCACCTTCGCCGCGAACACCTTCTTGAAGCGCGCGTGCGTCTGCTGCTCGAGGATGCCGTCGTCGAGCGCTCCCGCGGAGTGGATGACCCCTCTCAACGGAGGCATGCCCTCCAGCCCCGACACCAGGGCCCTGGCAAGCGCGTCTTCCTGCGACACATCCGCGCGGGCCACCACGACGCGCACATTCGCGCTCTCCAGCTCCTGGAGCTGCTCCGAGGCCGCCGCTGTCGGGGCCCCGCGTCCAAGCAACAGGAGGTGACGGGCCCCACGCTCCACGAGCAGTCGGGCCGTGAGCAGGCCCAGTCCGTTGAGTCCGCCCGTGATGAGATACGTCCCATCTTCACGGCACTGGAAGGGCACCTCCGACTCCATCCGCGAATGCCGCATGACGCGAGGCACGCGCCGGATGCCGTCCCGGAAGGCGACCTGCTCGTCGGAGCGCTCCGAAAGCAACTCCGTCACCAGCCCTTCCAGGTCATCGCGCCGGGGGTCCAGGTCGATGACCGTGCCTCCCAGCTTGGGGTACTCCATCGCGATGCCTCGCCCGAGGCCGTGCAGCGGTGACTGCGCGACGCCCGGGGCTCCATCCCCCAGCACGTCGAGCGCGCCTCGGGTGACGAAGCTCAGCGCGGGAGAGAGCCGAGTGGCCAGCAGCGCCTGGAGCAGGTCGAGCGCGCTGCCACAACCATTGCGGTATGCCGCCTCCAAATCGAGCTGCGCCATGTCGTCCGGTCCCGAGGAGTCGAGGCTCGTGAGGTGGACGACGTGCGTGGGGGCTTGCGTGATTGCGAGCTCTTTCAACAGTTGGGAGAAGTCCGCGACGGTGGCCCCCGTGCCGGAGATCACCGCGCACAGCTCGCCTCGGGCTTCCAGTCGCTCGGCCAGCCTGTATCCCGTGCCTCGTTCGTCCGCGACGATGAGCCACTGCCGCCTGCTGGCGCGCGCGTCCTCGTCGGGCAGTCGAGCCAGGATGACCGCCGCCTGGAGACTGGCTTCGTGCTCCTCTTTCGCCAGCGCCGCGCTCGCGGAGAAGCCCTCCTGCGCGAACAGCGTCTTCCACCCCGCGCTCGAGATGAGCGGGTGCGTGGGGCGCAGGTCCGTGTCCGTGTAACGCCACCAGCCCGACGTCAGGCCGAACGTGAGGTCGACCCAGCGCCGCTTGGACGTGGCCTCGACGACGAGCAGCATCCCCGAGGGCGCCAGGAGCCGCCGCGCGTTTCTCAGCGTCTCCTTCAAGCTCTCCGTGGCGTGCAGGACGTTGGCCGCGACGATGATGTCGAAGCCGCCGGCCTCGAAGCCCTGGGTGGCCGGGTCCTTCTCGATGTCCAGCGTCCGGTACGTCACGAACGGATGCGCGCGGAATTCCTGTGCGGCTCGCTGGAGGAAGAGCGGTGAGATGTCCGTGAAGACGTACTCGGTGCGCTCCGCGGGCAGCTCGGGCAACAGCAGGGCCGTCGTGCCACCGGTGCCGGCGCCAATCTCCAGCACCCTGATCGTGCGCTCCGCGGGCAATCGCGAGACAGCCTGCGCGAGCGCCGTCTTCGCCTGCGCGTTGAGCTCCCGAGGGCCTGGCGAGTCACGGTACAGGCTGGCCGCGACCTCCATGTCTCCCTTGGGGAACAGCAACTCCAGCGGGTCGCAGCGCCCCCACAGGGCCTCCGCGAGTCCTTCGCCGCAACGCTGCACCAACGCCTGCTCCGAGCGATGCGCCGGGTAACGCTCCGCCAGGGACGCCATGCGCGCCGCGACGTCCATGGGCGCCGGACAGGTGACGACCTCCAGTGTCTCTCCCGTGGTTCGCAGCAGGCCTTCCTCGGTGAGCATCTCGAGCAGTCGCCGCCACAGCCGTTGGTGCAGCGGAACGACCCCTAGCCGCGCGGCACGCTCATCCGCCTTGAAGCTCGTGCCCGGCGTGAGGTCGCAGCCCAGTCGCTCCATGGCCTGGAGCACGTAGGGGACGCACAGCGACTCCAGCTCCTGGAGGAACACGCCGTAGGCCGCCAGGTCTTCGCGCCCGGACAAGGCCTCCAACTGGGGGAGGACCGCGTCACGCAGCGAGTTCGGAGTCGGAATCCAGGATGGGGGCACGCGGCGCCCATGGGGCAGGGCGGGGTGCCATTCGAGTGCGTAGAGCCACTCCTCGAGCAGCTTGTCACCCTGGCCCAGCAACGCCTCCAGTCGGACCTGGCGGAAGCGCAGTCGCTCCGCCTCCGCGAGCAGTCGCCCATCCGTGCTGAACACTCGAAGCGATGCAATCGCCTCCACGCCTTCCTGGCGACGCTGGAGACTTGCCCAGACCTCTCGCTCCATCGGCGCGTGGAGTCGGAGCCCTTCGACACCGGCGGGGAGATAGGGCACGTCCTTGCGCTTGGGGAACGTCACGCCCAGCGCCTGGAAGCACGCGTCCAACATCACTGGATGCACGGTGTACGGCTCCAGCTTGAGTCCCTCCGGCAGGACGATGCGCACGAGGGCCTCGCCCTCTTGGCCGTACATGGCCTGGAGTGCCTGGAACATCGACCCGTACACCAGCCCTCCGCTGGCCAGATGCGCGTAGTAGTCCGCGGGCGCGATGGCCTCCGTCATCCGCGCTCGCAGGGACGCCAGGGACTCGCCCGCTGCCTTTGACGGTGACGCCGCTCCGAGTCGCCCCGTGGCCACCTGTTCCCAGGTGGTGACCCGGTCTTGCTCCCGACGCATGAACACCTTGAGGACCTGCGTCGCTCCCTCCTCCTTCACCAGCGTCGATTGGAGGACGACGGCGCCCTTCTCCGGCAGGGCGACAGGCCGCTCGAAGGTGAGCTGGAGCAGCTCCAGCGGCTTCTCACCCGGAACGCTGGAGATGCGACCCGCGGCCAGTGCCAGCTCGACATGGGCCGCCGCCGGCAACAGCGCGGTGCCCGCCGCGCGATGGTGGTCGAGGAAGAAGGGCTCCCTGGCGCCGAGCGCTCCCTCGAAGCGCACATCGCTCGAACCCGCCAGCTCGACGCGCCGGCCGAGCAGCGGATGGAGCACTCCCGCCTGGGAGGGCAGAGGCTGCGCGCCAGCAGTCTCCGGACCTGTCTCCACCCAGTAGCGCTCGCGCTCGAAGGGCGTGGTGGGCAAGCGCACCCGCCCACGAGACGTCTTCCCGTGTACCTGCGACCAGTCGACGGGGACTCCGCGCGTGTGGAGCGTGGCCAGGCTCTCCAGCATCCGTCGACGGTTCCCCATGCCCGTGTGCAGCGACGGAAGCCACTCGCGTGACTCGCCGTCCTCCGGAATGCACCGCTGCGCGAGGCCGAGCAGCACGCTCGCGGGGCCCACCTCCACGAAGTTCCGCACACCCAACGCGTGGATGGACTCCACCGCTCGCGCGAAGTTGACGGGCTGGAGCAGGTGCCGGCACCAGAAGTCCGGCTCCGACAGCTCACCCTCCACGAGCTGGCCCGTCATGTCCGAGACGATGCGCAGCCTCGGCGTGTTGAGCCGCACCCGGGAGAGGTGCTCGCGGAAGCGGTCGACCATCGGATGCATCAGGGGCGAGTGGAACGCGTGCGAGACGTTGAGCTTCTTCGCCTGGATTCCCTCCGCCGCCAGGGCCTCCACCACCGCGTTGACGGCTTCACTCGCACCGGAGATGACCGTGCTCGTGGGGCCATTGATGGCCGCGATGGACAGTCGCTCGCGATAGGGCTCGATGGCCGCCGCCACCTTCGCGTAGGGCGCGAGGAACGAGGCCATCTCGCCCCCCGGTGGCAGCTCATGCATCAGTCGTCCACGCAGGGCGACCAGCGGCAGCACGTCTTCAAGACTGATGACGCCCGCCACGCACGCGGCCGCGTACTGCCCCAGGCTGTGCCCCACCACGACGGAGGGCTCCACGCCCCAGGCCTTCCACTGCTCGGCCAGGGACACCTCCAGCGCCACCATGGCGGGCTGGGTGAATACCGCCTGCTCCAGAGGTGAGCCGCTGCCCTCCTCGGCGAACAGCACCTCCAGCAGGGGCTTCGGAAGATGCGGTGCCAGGATGCTCGCGCACCGGTCCATCGCCGCGCGGAACACCGGCTCTCGTGTGTACAGCTCCCTCCCCATGCCCAGGTGCTGCGAGCCCTGTCCGCTGAAGAGGAAGGCGACCTGCGCGGCGCGCGACGCGGCCTCCTCGGAGACGATGAGCCCGTCGATGGGATTGCCACTCGAGAACGCCTGGAGCTGCGCACGCAGTTCGTCACCCGAGGTGGCGACGGCGGCGAGGCGGTAGGGCATCGTGGAACGGCTCGCGGTCGCGCTGTGACACACGTCGGAGACGTCCTGCTCCGCGTTCCGCGTCAGGTGGGTCGTGTAGCTCCCGGCCAGTGTCGACAGCGCCGAGGCGGTCTTCGCCGAGAGGACCAGGACGTGTTCTCGTCCCGGTTCGGAGGGCGTGGCGCGCTTCTCGGTGATGGGCGCGGCCTCCAGCACCACGTGGGCGTTCGTCCCGCTGTAACCGAACGAGCTCACTCCCACGAAGTTCCGAGGGCCGCCGGGAAAGTCGCGCCGCTCCGTGACGACGGACACGGGCAGCTCGTTCCAGCGAATCTCCGGGTTCGGCGTCTGGAAGTGCAGGTTCTTGGGAATCTGCCGGTGCTGGAGGCTCAGCGCGGCCTTCATCAGCCCCGCCATGCCGGCCGCGATTTCCGTGTGCCCGATGTTCGTCTTCACCGAGCCGATGAGGAGCGGCTCCTCACGGTGACGCTCGTCCTGGAAGACGCGGCCCAGCGCTTCGACCTCGATGGGGTCGCCCAGCGCCGTCCCCGTGCCGTGGGCCTCCACGAAGTCGATCTGCGAGGGCTCCACGCCACCGTTGCGAAGCGCGGAGCGGATGACTCGCTCCTGGGCGCTGCCGTTGGGCACCAGCAGACCGCTGCTGTGGCCGTCGTGATTGACGGCGGAGCCTCGAAGCACCGCGATGACTTCGTCACCGTCCGCGAGCGCGTCCGACAGGCGCTTGAGCACCACGACGCCGCAGCCCTCGCCCCGCACGAAGCCGTCCGCCCTGGCGTCGAAGGTCTTGCAGTGTCCCTCCGCGGAGAGCATCCGCATCTGGCATTCGACGATGGTGCTCATCGGCGAGAGCATCAGGTTGACGCCCGCGGCCAGCGCCACGTCGGTCTCTCCGTTGCGCAGGCTCTGACAAGCCAGATGCAAGGCCACCAGCGAGGACGAGCACGCCGTGTCCACCACGAGCGTGGGACCTTCCAGCGCGAGCAGATGGGCGATGCGTCCCGCCGCCACGCTCAGGCCCGTGCCCGAGCCGGTGTGCGAGTCAATCTCGCCGGAGGCGTGCACCAGGTAGGCGTAGTCGCGGTGCATTATGCCCACGAACACGCCGGTGGCCGTGCCCCTCAGCCTCGACGGCGAGAGCCCCGCGTGTTCGAGCGCTTCCCAGCTCGTCTCCAGGAGCAGACGCTGCTGCGGGTCCATCAGCACCGCCTCACGCGGAGAGATGCCGAAGAACAGCGGGTCGAACCGGTCCACCTGGTTCACGAAGGCGCCATGCCGCGTGTACATCTTCCCCGGCGTGCCGGGGACGGGCGAGTAGAGCGCGTCCAGGCTCCAGCGGTCCGAGGGCACCTCGGTGACGGCGTCGCGCCCCGCCGCGAGCAGCTCCCAGTACGCCTCCGGACTGTCCACGTTCCCAGGGAAGCGGCAACCCATTCCGACGAGTGCGATGGGCTCCGCCGGGACGAGCCCCATCTTGTTGCGAAGCTGCTTGGCGGCATACGCGAGCTGCGTCGCGCTCATCTGGGCCAGTTCATGCGCGTTCATCGGTCACCTCGGGGCCCTGCTTCGTTGGACCGCCCGGCGGCGAGCGCCGCGGTCACATCGGCTTCGGACATCTGATTGACCTCCATCAAGAACGATTCGAGCTCGGCGTCTCGCGGGGCCGCGGACACCTCCTGCGCCTCGGGGGCGGGCACCAGCTCGCGCGCGAGGTGATTCGATAGGGCCTGGACACTCGGGTGGTCGAAGATGAGGCTCACCGGCAGCGAGCGGCCCAGCGTCCGCTGGAGCGCGTTGCGCAGCTCCGTCGCCATCAGCGAGTCCATGCCCGCCTCGAAGAGGCCTTGCTCCGGATCCAACGGACGGCTCGCATCTAGCCCGAGCACCCGCGTCGCCACCGAGGCGATGTGCTCCCGCAGGAGTCGAGGCTTGTCACCGGGAGGCGCGCTCTCGAAGCGGCGCAGGAAGTCCGCGCCCGTCGCGCCGCCCGTGGGTGTCACTCCCGCGAGCTCCGAGAAGTACGGCGCCGCGGCGAGCCGCCCCATCGACTGCCAGCCGATGGCCACGACTCCCACCTGGGGCCTTCGTTGACCCAGCAGTTGCTCGAAGGCGGCGAGCCCCTGCTCGGGACTGATGGGGGTGACGCCCATGCGGCGGACTCGCTCCATCACCCGCTCCGTCGCGGCCACGCCCACCTCGGACCAGGGGCCCCAGTTGATGGAGAGCGCCGGCAGGCCCGATGCGTGACGGTGATGGGCCAGCGCGTCGAGGAAGGCGTTGGCGGCCACATAGCTGGCCTGCCCTGACTGCCCCAGTAGCGAGGCCACCGAGGAGAAGAGGACAAAGAAATCCAGCGGCTGTCCCAACGTGTGACGGTGGAGATGCCACGCGCCGAGCGCCTTGGGGCCCAGCACTCGCTCGAAGCGCTCCAGGTCCTGCTGCAACAGCATGCCGTCGTCGAGGACCGCCGCCGCGTGGACGATGCCGCGCAACGGAGGCATCGTGTTCGCGAGGCGCGCGAGCAGCTCCGTGACTTGTGCCTCCACGGAGATGTCGACCTGCAAGGTGACGACGCGCGCACCTCGTGCTTCCAACTCGCGCAGGCTGTCCCTCGCTTCAGACGAGGGGGCGCGCCTGCCAAGCAACACCAGATTCCTGGCGCCACGCTCCACCAGGCGGCCCGCGAGCTTCAGGCCCAGTCCGCCGAGCCCGCCCGTGACGAGGTACGTCGCGTCGCCACGGAGCTTGAGTGTCGTGGTGCCGTCCGCTGCCTCGGCGCTCCTCGCGAGTCGCGACACGAGTCGCTGGCCGCCTCGGAGGCAGACCTCGTCCTCGGGTGTTCGCTGCTGGAGTTCCGCGACGAGTGCCTCGACCCCGTCCGTTCCCTGCGCCGGGTCCAGGTCCACTCGCAGGCACCGCAGCTCCGGGTGCTCCTGCGCGATGGCCTTGCCCAGGCCGGACAGACACGCCTGCACGGGCGTTGGAAGGGGGTTTCCCTGCGTCGCCTGGGCGCCTCTCGTGACGAGCACCAGCCGGGGACTGACGCCTGTCTCGGCCGCCGCTCGCACGAGGTGGAGCGTGCTTCCCAGGAGGCTTCGATAGTCCCGGGCGAACGTGTCGGGCTCTCCGTCTCGCGCCGCACGCACGTCCAGCGCCGCGAGGTGGAGCATCCCCGTGAAGGGCCCCGCCTCCGTGAGCAGCCTCCTCGCGCTTGCCGCGAGCGTCAGGTCCACATGTCGCGTCCCGGTGTCCTCGGGGCCTGTTGTTTCTCCTGGCAGGGCCACGATGCAGTCCGACCCCGAGGCGCGCAGGCGGCGTGCGATATCCGTGGCCCGTCCACCCGTGTCACCGACGATGAGCCACCGCTCGCGAGGCGGCGTGCCCGTGGCGGGCGGCAGGGGTAGAGGACGCCACGCCACCTCGTACATCCAACCGCGTGGCACCCGCTTTGAGTTCCCGAGCAGGGCCTCACGCGGTGCCTGCTGGAACTCCAGTCGCTCCAGCTCCGCGAGGACTCGGCCGTCGGGCGCCAGGAGCGTGAAGTGCGCGGTGTGGACGCGCTGCCCCAAATCCGGCCCACCATCGAGTCGCGCGTGGACGAAGACCTCACGCCCCAGCTTGTCGTGGACCCGCAGCTGTCCGATTCCCACGGGCAGGTAGATGCTGCCTGGAGGCCCCTCGGGAAACACGGCGCCGAGGACCTGGAAGCAGGCGTCGAGCAGCACGGGATGCAACACGTGCTCGCTTGCTTCGAGCGCGTCCGGGAGCGTGAGCTGTCCGAAGGCTTCCTGTCCTCCTCGGCCGAAGCGCGTGACGGCTCGGCACAGCGGCCCGTAGTCGATGCCGTGCTCACCGATGCGCCGGTAGAAGTCCGCGACGGAGACCTCCTCCGCGCAGCGCCTCGCGAGCATCGTGACATCCTGATGCAGCGAGGCTGAGGGCTTCTCTGTCGAAGACAATCGCCCCGAGGCATGGAGGGTGAAAGCTCCGTCGGACAGGCTGTGCACCTCGAAGATGCCCTTGCGCGCGCCCTCGCCGTCGTCCGGCGTGACGAGGACCTGGACCGTGCGCGGCTCGCCTTCCTCCAGCCGCACGGGCTTGTGGAAGCGGACGTCCTCGAGACTCAGCGCGCCCTGGCCGAAGACCTCCTGGCCCGCTGCCACGCCCATCTCCAGATACGTCGCACCCGGGACGATGACCGAGTCGTAGACGCGGTGGTCGGCGAGAAAGGCGGGAGACTCGGTGCTCAGTTCGCCCTCGAACTGGATGACCCGAGCCGCGGAGTTCAGCCTTCGTCCGAGCAGCGGATGCCGCGCCTGCTCTTCTTCGCTCCTCGCGGACTTGAGCTTCATCCAGTGGCGCTTGCGCTGGAACGGCTGGTTCGGCAGGGGCACCCGTGAGCGCCGGCCGTGGGTCGCAATCCCCGTGAGCCCACTTGACGCTCCGCGTACCCAGAGCTCCGCGAGACTCGCGCGCATCTGCTCCACGTCCGAGTGCCCGTTGCGGAGGCTCGGCAGCCACACCAGGCGCTCGTCGGGCAGACAGGTGCGCCCCATTCCGAGCAGCACGGGGGTGGGGCCGAGCTCCACGATGAGGTCCGCCCCCTTCGCGTGCAGGGCACGCAGGCCCGCCGCGAAACGCACGGGCTCCCGGACATGGCGACGCCAGTAGGCCGGCGTCGTCGGCTCGTCGCGCACCAAGGCGCCGGTGAGATTGGAGATGAGCGGCAGCTCGGGTGGGCGCAGTCGGAGCTTCGCCACCATGCGCTCGAAGGAGTCGAGCATCGGCTCCATCAGCGGTGAGTGGAACGCGTGGGAGACGTTCAGGGGTTTGACCTCCACGCCCTCTCGCTGGAGGACTTCCCCGACGACCCGAAGCCGTTCGCTCCTGCCCGCGATGACCACTTCCGAGGGCCCATTCACCGCGGCGATGGAGAGCTCCCGGGGATGCGCGGCGACGAGGGCCGCCACTCGCTCCTCGGGTGCGCGTACCGCCAACATGCCCCCCACGCGTGGCAGCTCCTGCATCAGCCTTCCGCGCGTTGCCGCCAGCAGGAGCGCGTCCTCCAGCGACAGCACCCCCGCCACATGCGCCGCTGAAATCTCCCCGACGCTGTGTCCCATCACCACTGAGGGCTCGACGCCCCAGTGCTTCCACTGCTCCGCGAGCGCCACCTCCAGCGCCACCAGCGCGGGCTGCGTGTACGCCGTGTCATGCAACGTGCTGTCACCCGGCTCTCCCGCGGATGGGTAGAGCACCGACAGGAGAGAGACGCCCAGATGCGAGCGCAGCAGTTCGTCACACCGGTCCATCACCTCGCGGAAGCGGGGCTCATGGGCATACAGCTCGCGCGCCATGCCGACGTACTGCGAGCCCTGACCCGTGAACAGGAAGGCGACCCGGGGTTTCCTTCCCGTGGGCACCACTCCCGCGCTCACCCCTGAAGGTCGCTGACCCGAGGTGAACGCCTGGAGTCGCTCGTCGAGCTGCGCTCCGCTGGAGGCCAGCACCGTCAGCCGGTGCGGAAATGATGCGCGCCCCGTCGCGGCCGTGAAGCAGACATCCGCAAGCGGAACGTCCTTGCCCGGCCCCTGCCTCCAGGTGAGGTAGCGCCGCGTGAGCTCCTGCAGCGCCTCCTCGCTTCGTGCGGACAGCGCCAGCAGCTCGGGACCGGGCACCGGTGCCTCCGGCACTCTTTGCTGTGTGACAGCGAGTGGGGCCTCCTCGATGAGGACGTGCGCGTTGACTCCAGAGAGTCCGAAGCTGCTGACTCCCGCGATGCGAGGTCGCGTGCCACGCTTCCATGGCGTGCGCTCCGTCGTCACCGCGATGCGCGCCGGGTCCCACGCAACCTGCGGGTTCGGCGTGCGGAAGTGCAGGTGCGCGGGGAGCTCCTCGTTCTGGAGCGAGAGCACCAGCTTCATGATGCCCGCGACACCGGCCGCTGCTTCCAGGTGACCGATGTTCGTCTTCACCGAGCCGATGAGGAGCGGCGCGCCCGGCGCTCGCTCGGGACCGAAGACCGCGTCGATGGCGCGGACCTCTATCGGGTCTCCCAGCGGCGTCCCCGTGCCATGGGCTTCCAGGTAGTCCACGTCGCGCGGCGACAGCCGCCCCGAGGCCAGGGCCTTGCGAAGCAGCTTCTCCTGCGCCGGGCCGCTCGGAACCGTGATTCCGCCGCTCTGCCCGTCGTGATTGACGGCCGAGCCCCGCACCAGCGCCAGCACCGGGTCTCCCGCGCGCACGGCGTCGGAGAGGCGCTTGAGCACCAACATCCCGCAGCCCTCGCCACGGCCGAACCCATCCGCCGACGCATCGAACGTCTTCGAGCGACCATCCGGCGCCGTCGCGCGCATCTTCGACAGGACGATGCTGGTGTCCGGGAACACCATCAGGCTGACCCCCCCCGAGAGCGCCAGGTCGCACTCACGAGCGCGCAGGGCCTGGCAGGCCAGGTGCGTCGTCGCCAGCGTGGAGGAGCAGGCCGTGGCGATGACCATGCTCGGGCCTTGCAGGCCGAGCACGTACGAGAGCCGACCCGCGGCGAAGCTCATGTCATTGCCCGTGCCCATGTACGGCAGGTCGGGCGGGTCGATGCGCTGGAAGGGGACTCGGCCGTAGTCGCCGGTGATGACGCCCACGTAGACGCCGGTGGCGCTGCCGCCCAGCCGGTCCGGAGCGATGCCCGCGTTCTCCAGCGCCTCCCAGCTCGTCTCCAGCAACAGGCGCTGCTGCGGGTCCAACATGGCCGCCTCGCGTGGCGACATGTTGAAGAACGGCGCGTCGAACAGGTCGATGCGCTGGTCCACGAAGCAGCCGTACCGCGTGTACATCTTCCAGAACCGGTCGGGGTCCGGGTCATAGAGCGCGTCCGCGTCCCAGCGCTCCAGCGGCACCTTGCGCGTCGCGCACTGCCCTTCGTGCAGCAGGCGCCAGTAGCTGGCGGGGTCATTGGCTCCGCCTGGATAGCGGCAGGACATGCCGACGATGGCGATGGGTTCTTCCTGGACCGCCTGGAGCGCGTCCAGCCGCGAGCGCATCTCCTTCAGGGCGATGGCGGCCTGTTGAAGCGGCGTGGGGACTTCGCGGGGAGGGGAGGAAACCGTCATGGGTCTGCCTCAACGGGAAACGAGTTGGAACTCATGGGTGATGAGCGCCTCCAGCTCCTGGTCCGACATGCCCTGAATCTCCTGGGCGTGCGGAATGGGAGGTGGGGACGAGG
>NZ_JABUMQ010000006.1:0-81413 GCF_013336645.1 Myxococcus sp. CA039A
GGGGGGCATGGATCCGAGGGGGTAACACGTCCGCGAGCCACCGTCGCGCCTGGGGTGACGGTCCTACCGGGCGCTGGCGTCCTGCTCGGAGGCCTTACCCCTCACGTCCCCGTGGAGGGCCCGGCGGCCCACCGTCACTTCTTCCGACGTCTGGGCGCCGCGGGCTGAGCCAGCGCGGGCTGCCCCCGGCGGATGAACGCCGCGAGCTTCTCCGCGTCGATGGCGTCGATCCACGGCGCCTCGGGGTCGGCCTCCTCGCCTTCTTCGTCCTCGAACACCTCGTCGGCGAAGACCTTCAGCAGCTTCGGTGAGAGGACTTCGCGGACGCGCGGGTCGGTCTCCTCGATGAACGCGTGCTTCTGTGCGCTGCGGATGTGCTTCGCGTCCCCGGTGACGAGCCGGGCCTTCACGCCGCCGTGCACCTTCACCGCGTGGTAGTTCGTGTAGACGAAGGGCGCGCTGACGTCGCCGAACACCTCGCAGCAGGCGTCATTGTCGAGGAACAGGATGGACTGGCTGGCGACGAGGTCCCCGTGTACCTCCAGGAACCCCGTGGTGATGACATCCCGGGCCCGCAGCGAGCCGGTGACGATGACGACCGACTCCGGGTCGAGCGAGTCCTCGTAACGCCCCTTCACGGTGAGGTCGCCTTCGACGATGAGGAGGCCGATTCGCGGCCGGCGCCCGGTGACGAGCTCCTCCAGGGTGAGGTTCCCCACGTGGTGGAGGATGTCGCTGTCGGCGCGGTCGCCCCCGGCGCGCTGCTCGATGAAGCGCTTGGCGGAGCGGAGGGTGCTCGACTTCGCGAACTTCCCACGGGCGTGCTTCTTCAGCAGCGCCAGCGCCGACTCCTCCGTGAGGGTCCCCGCGCTGAAGCGCTGTGCCTTCGGGAGCAGATGTTTCTTCGTGCCCATCATGTTCGCCACGATACCGCACGGGGGCCACATCCCGATGTGTTCCCTGTCACGGCGGTTTTGCTTCGACCGCGCGGGGGCTATGCGCCCGCGGCGCGCACGAGCCGCAGCACCACCACGAAGTGGAACAGCGCGCCGACGATGGTCAACGCGTGAAACAGCTCGTGATATCCGAAGACGCCGGGACGGAAGTCAGGGCGTTTCAAGGCGTAGGCGATGGCGCCCGAGGTATAGGCGACGCCCCCCAGGAGGATGAGCGTCAGCTCGACGCCGCCGAGCGCGGCGCGCACCTCGTCGAGGTAGGGCACCAGCGTCCAGCCGACCGCGAGGGCGAGGGCGGCGGTGAGCACCTTGGGAGCATGGGCCCAGAACAGCGACTTCACCACGCCAACGAGGGCGCCGCACCAGATGGCGAGCAGCAGGCTGTCACCCGCGGCTCCGGAGAGTCCAATCAATGCGATGGGCGTGTACGTGCCGGCGATGAGGATGAAGATGGAGGCGTGGTCCATCTTCCGCATCCAGGCCCGGCCGCGCACGGACCAGTCCACCCGGTGGTAGGTTGCGCTGACCGAGAACAGCACGACGAGGCTGATGGCATACAGCGCGGCGGCGGTGGCGGTCCGGAGCGTGGGCGCCATGGAGACCAGCACGCTGCCGGCGCCGAACGCGCCCACGGCGGCGAACTGGTGCAGCACTCCGCGCAGCTTCGGCTTCTCGACAGCCTGGGCGGTCAGGACAGGCCCCCGGCACCCACCAGGATGCGGGCGCCGGAAACGGGTGCGCGCAGGCCTGGCTTCTCTCGCAGCGCGAGGGCACCGCTTCCGTGGCGGGAGGAAGACGCTGCGAAGCCCTTGGCGCGGTGCGTGACGAACATGGGTACATCAGAAGCACAGGTGCCGTGTCAGAAGCGAGTGGCGCACCTCCCCGCACACCTCTGTGAGTCGAATCCGCGTGGGGGAAGGTGAGCCTTCGGACCTGGCCTGGCTCGGGCAGACCCGTTCATCGAACTCCGTTCTCCGGCAGCACGGCTTGCGACGGGTGACGGGGACGCAGCAGCGCGGTGGCCAGGACGACGCCGTAGACCGCGGCGCTTCCATGCACCATGAGTGCGTAGGCGAGTGAGGCCCCGTTCTGCATCACGGTCAGCGCATCCACCGTGGGCATCACGATGGTGGCGAGGACGAAGACGCCCGCGGCCTGCCGTTGCCGGGTCGCCACCAGGGCGAAGATCGCAAGCCCCAGGCCGAGGTCTCGCCCCGCCTTGACGTGCATCCAGGGAATGGCTTCGGAGCCGGTGAGCGGGAGGCCGAAGCCCGTCGCCGCCCCGACGGGGTCCAACACTCCCCCGACGCTGAGGTACAGCATGAAGGCCCCCAGCAGCAGCGTGAACAGCGCGGTGGGAGAGGTGAGCTTCCAGGACAAGTTCGAGGGGTTCGGATTCATGGGGCCTCCAGGGGAGTTCGGTGTCGCTTGTGAAGGGGAATGTGCCGTTCAGGCCCCGGAAGCGCCATTCGCCGATGACTCAGTCTTTTGTCTGAAACGCTCAGTGCGCGAGCGCCATGGACAGTCCGCTGTTAGCCTGGAGGCATGGACCTGACGCATCCTTCCGACCTGCTCGGGCAGATTCTCGAGCGCACCCATCTTCGTGGGCGGATCTACTGCCGCACCGTGGCGCGGGCCCCGTGGGGGCTGCGTTTCGCACCGACGGCCACGGCGGCCCTGCACCTGGTCATCGCGGGCACCTGCCAGTTGACGCAGGGCGGAGAGGTCATCGCGCTCGGGCCCGGTGACGTCGTGCTGCTGCCTCGTGGGGATGGACATGCCGTGGCGGATTCGCCGCGCAGCCCCAAGCTTCGGCTGGAGGACTGGCTGGCGACGCGAGGGGAAGGGGAGTCGTCCTACGTGCTGGGCGGGTCTGGCGTGGAGTCGCGCCTGCTCTGTGGCTGCTTCGCGTTCGACGAGCCCGGAGCCCATCCCGTGCTTCGACTGCTTCCCGAGCGGGTCCATCTGCGTGGAGCGTCCGAGGAAGCACGTGCCTTGTTGCCCACGGTGGCCTTGCTCGAACGGGAATATGAGCGGGGGGAGCGGGGCGCGTCGGTGATTGTCTCGCGACTGCTCGACATCCTCCTGGTGCAGGTGCTTCGGGCCTGGGCCGATGCGCAGACCTCGGGAGGAGCCGGCTGGTTGGGCGCGCTCGGAGACCGGACGCTCGCGAGTGTCCTGGGTTGGATGCACGCCGAGCCAGGGAGGGACTGGACGGTGAGCGAGCTTGCGCGGCGTTCGGGCACCTCGAGAGCGACACTCGCGCGGCGCTTCGCGAGCGAGGTGGGCGTGGCGCCTCACGAGTACCTCACCCGGCTGCGGATGCAGGAGGCCGCGCAAGCACTGCGCGAGGGCCAGGACGGGCTCGCGGCCATCGCGGGACGTGTGGGCTATGAGTCCGAGTTCGCCTTCAATCGGGCCTTTCGCCGGGTCATGGGCCTGCCTCCCGGCGAGTACCGACGCAGGGCGCGTGGGGAACTCTCACCGTCGCAAGGGCACCCGCAGTGAGAATGAGGTGGACACTCCGGGCGCGTCGACGCGGGTGAGCGCGACTTCGTCACGCTTCGTCGAGGCATTTCCTGCAGACTCGAAGGATGGCAAGTCAGCAAGAAATCGCGGCCTTCATCGCCGCGGAGTTCCCGCAGACGCGGGTGCGGATTCTGGAGGTCGGGGACAAGTCCGCCACCGTGGCGCATGAAATCGGGCGCGCGGAGCTGCGGCCCGGAGGCACGGTGTCCGGCCCGGTGCTGATGGCCACCGCGGACGTGGCGCTCTATGTCGCGATTCTGGGCGAGCTTGGCATCGTCCCGCTCACCGTGACGACGAGCCTGAGCTTCAATTTCATGCGAAAGCCGTCGGCGGACCGCCGCATCCTTGGGGTGTGCAAGCTGCTGAAGCTGGGCCGGACGCTGGCGGTGGGCGAGGTGTCCCTCTACTCGGAAGGCCTGCCGGAGCCCGTGGCCCATGCGGTGGGGACCTATGCGATTCCGCCCGTGGACCGGAGCGGCGCGGGTTCCTGAGCCCGAAGGTCGAGGAGGCCTCCCGCGTGGCTGAGCCCTCGATGGCGTCGAAGCGTTTCGCGGCCCGTGCGCGCGTTGATGGGTTCCTGCTCTACCGCGCCGGGCGAAGCGCACGCGGTGACCCGCCTCCGAGCTTCTTCATCAACCGGCGAAGCGTGCTCGCGTCCTGGTAGCCGACCTCGGCGGCGACGTCGTCGATGCTCAGGTGCGTCGATTGGAGCAGTGCCTGGGCGCGCCGCACCTTGACGCTGTGGACGAGCGCGAGAGGGCTTCGGCCCGTCGCACGCTGGACGTGGCGCGACAGGGTCCGCTCCGTCATGCCGAGGCGCGCGGCGAGTTCGGCGACTCCCGGGGGATTCGGGAAGCCCGCCTCGAGCGCCGCGGTGATGCGCGCAATCAACGCATCTCCGTTCGCGAGCAGCTCCGGTGCGATGAACTTCGCCTGCGCCTGCCTGCCGTCGAGCAGCATGGTTCGAGCGAGGAGGTCGACCAGTCGCGCGCCGCAGCGCTCTCGAAGCAGGTGCAACATGAGGTCTGTCTGCGCGAAGGCGGCGCCGGCGGTGATGATGGGGCCATCCGCGCAGACCATCGCGTTCGAATCAACCCGGCACTGCCGCTCCAACTCGGAGAGCAGTCCCGCGAGCCACCAGGTGGTGGTGACTCTTCGGCCGGTCAGGACTCCCGCTTGTCGCAGCAGGAAGACGGCGGTGCACGAGGCTGCGACGCGCCCTCCGCGCGAGACATGACGGGCGATGGCCTTCGAGAGCTTCGTGGCGTCCGGCCTCGCGAGCCGTGCGTGCACGGCGGCGGCGTGGGTCATGCCGAGTCCCGGGATGACCCAGGTCGACGTGTCACCGCGGGCCATCGCACGCAGGCGCGACGTGTCGATGCTCACGCGCTCCGTGAGTGGGACCTGTCCGCCGTCGACCGAGCACACCTCGAAGCGCAGCGACTCCGCCCCCAGGGCGCGCGCGGCCCGGAGCATGTCGAGTGTCGCAGCGACGCTCGTCGCGAAGGCGCCCTCCATGACGATGATGGTGAAGGACATGGTGTCTGAATCTGCCCGAAAATCGTCTTTTCGGACACTGGCGGTGTCGAGCGGGCCGGTGGTCTTCTGCGGGCGAAAGGAGTTGAACGCACATGACGACCCAGGCCGCGCCTGCCGTGCGCAATCTCGAAGAGGACGATTCCCTGGAGGACTTTCAGCGCCGCGACGTCACCCTGTTGGGAGAGACGCGGAAGGTCTACACGGCGGGAGAGGGGCCCGCGGTCATCGTGATGGCGGAGATGCCGGGCATCAGCCCCCGCGTCGCGCGCTTCGCTCGCTGGGTGCGGGACGCCGGCTTCACCGTGTGGATGCCGAGCCTCTTCGGTCGTGATGGCGCGGTGCCCACCGCGAAGGAGGGCAAGGCCATCTTCGAGCGCGCGTGCATCAGCAAGGAGTTCAGGGCGCTCGGCGCGAATGCCTCCAGTCCCATCGCGGCGTGGCTGAGGGCGCTTGCCGCGCAGGCGCACGAGGAATGTGGCGGCCCGGGAGTGGGCGCGGTGGGCATGTGCTTCACGGGCAACTTCGCGCTGTCGATGATGCTGGAGAAGGCGGTGCTGGCGCCGGTGCTGTCCCAGCCGTCGCTGCCGCTCGACGAACCTGGGGGCGTCAACATCGCTCCCGAGGAACTGGAGCGTGTGAGGCAGCGACTGGTGGATGAAGACCTGACCGTCCTCGCCTATCGGTTCCAGGGCGATTCCTTCTGTCGTGCGGAGCGCTTCGCCGCCTACCAGCAGGCACTTGGGGAGCGGTTCCTCGGGCGCGTGTTGCCCGACAGCGCGGCGGGCCCGAAGTCCGAGCGCCCTGATGACTTCTTCAAGTTCATCCCCACGCCCCACAGCGTCCTGACCGTCCACTTCGTCGACGAGGAGCACGCACCCACCACCGCCGCGCGAGACGAAATCCTGGCGTTCCTCCGCCGGAGACTCCTGGCGTAGCGGGAGTGCATCGGGCCCATGCCGTCGGGGCAGGGCGTGCTGACCCAACGGGGGCAGCCGCGCCGAACTGGAGCGGAGCCGCCTGCCCACGAACTGGCGGGACGTGCTGACCCACTGAGGGCTGCCACGACGGACTGGAACGGAGCCGCCTGCCCGCGAATTGGCGGGAGGCGGTCTCCGCTGGCGCTACTCATTGCCTCCGCCCGGAAGCCTTCGGGCGGCTCGCGCTCACTTCATTTCGCCGCGGCGGGCGGTGGTGGTTTCGCGGGGACGACCGAGACCTCGCCCTTCTCCTGCTGGACGGTGTGCGTGCTGCCGATGGCGAAGCGCTGGAACTCTTCCAGGGTCTCCGGCGAGTACGTGACGGGAGGGTGTCCTTCGCCCTGGAAGACGACGGTGTAGCTCGCGCTGCGCGAGTTTCGCTCCTGCGTGCCCTTGGGCAGTGCCTTGGGCGGGCGCAGCTCGGCATCAGCGGGCCAGCGGGTCTCCAGTGTCTTCCCGCTCGCCTTCACGTCCCGCTCATGGCTCCAGGTCCACTCCTTCCAGGAGAACCACGGTGCGTTACGGGGCACGCTCCGATAGCGCGGCTCCTTGCGCGAGCGCCGCTCGTCGACATAGCGCGGCTCCTTCCGCGTCTTGGTCACCGAGCAATAGCGGGTGGTGCAACGCTTCTCCCCACCGGTGCATGTGGTCTTGCACGTGGCGAAGCCGTTCTTGTTGCTCGTGCAGTCTTCCTTGCACTTCTTCGGCGTGGTGGAGCAGTCCTCGCCGCAGGCCTCTTTGTCGCGGTAGGTCTCGGTGGTGTAACCGGACTGCTTCCGCTCCGTGAAGTAGACGGTCTCGTAGCCATTGAGGACCTGGTCGTCATGGTGGTGATGCTGTCCCTGCGCCTTCACCTGGAGGGCGTCCGACGGCCTGTCTTCGGCGAAGCCCTCGCGCTCGACCTGATGGCGACGCTCGACAGACACCGTGTGCTCCCAGGCGAGCTCCTTGACCTGGAGGTTCCTCGTCCACTCGGGGCCTGTCTGGACCTGCTCGGGTGGTGGCTGCACGGACGCCGAGCCCGACTTCCCCGAGTTCATCCACATGGGGCAGCAGCAGCCGAAGAACGCCACGATGAGGACGATGGAGATGCACCCGCGCCGGGACTTCTTCTTCTCGGGAGGCGCCGGGGCCTTGTCGGGCGTGCCAGGGCTGACCGGTGGCGAGGCGCCGCAGTTCTTGCAGCCGCCGTCCAGGGCTCGCTGATCGCTGTCGCAGTAGGCGCAACGCCAGTGGGGGCCGGCGGTGGCCATTCGCAGGAGCGCCGCGTCGGTCACCGTCACCGCGGAGGCCGTGTCCTCTGGCATCTCGTACTGCTCACTGCCGTCCTTGGCGTTCTTGCAGCCCTGACACACCATGTGACGACCGAGGTTGCGGTGCTGACAGCTGGAGCACCGCCAGAACATCTCAATATGCCGCTCCGACATCCGTGATTTCACCTCTGTGGCTCATCCTGCGGGGCGGCCCCTATACCATGGGGACTCGTGGGTCGCGGGGCGCGCCGGCTTGACTTCGCGGAGGTGCTGCGTTCGGTTCCCCGCCATGGACTCCACACCCCCAACGTCTGACTGGCCCACGTGGGCGAAGGCCTTCCCACCTCAGGAAGGTGAGCACGTGCTGGCGACCGGGGGCCCGTGGTTCATGGCGTATTTCCTCGCGTTCATGGTGTCCCTGACGCTGCTGCCGACCGTGGTGTTTCCCCTGCTGGGCATCTGGTTCTTCTGGGGTCGGTCCGGGAAGTTCCTGCTCACCAGCCACCGCCTCATCTGGAAGCCGAACCTGGGCAAGGCGGTCATCGTTCCCCGCGACGCGCTTCGGAGCCTGGACGTCGATGTCGGGCCTCGCTTGAGGAGCGTGCAACTGCGTGGTGAGCGGAAGGTCTCGATGCCGCTGCTGTGGAAGTACAAGCAGTTGTGGGGTGGACTGGCGCTGCTCCAGCAGTGGAAGCCGCCTGCGCCGACGTCCTCGACCCCGGCCCTGAAGGTGGCCTCCGCGTGGCTCGTGTCTGGAATGGAGCTGCAGCCCGGCGCGGTGGTGATGGAGTCGAACGGCGTGCGGTTCTTCCCGGCGGAGCCCCGCGCGAACGTCGCGTCGGAGGCGGGCGCCGCGCTGGTGGGACTGGCCCTGGGCGTCACGCGCCGGACCCACCGGGCCCAGGTTCCCGTGGAGGCCGCGCTGTCGCTCGTCGCCAGGGCGGAAGCCGTCGAGCCCGAACTCGACGCTTTGGGCCGCATCTTGCGGAGCGAGCTCTGGCAGGGGCCTCCCGTCGCACAGGGGAACGCTGGCGCGGGACGCACGCGGATGACCTATCAGCAGGGAAAGCGGAAGCTGACGTTCGTGGTGCCGACGGCGCTGCTGCCCGGCTGAGCGACAGTGTGGCTACCGTTCGCCGCGTGCGAGGGCCTTGGGCGTCACTCCCAGGACGCGTCGCATGCAGCGCGCCAGGTGGCTCTGATGGGAGAAGCCCGCTTCGAGCGCCACCTGGCTGATGGGCAGCGTCCCCTCCTGGAGGAGCGCCCTGGCCCGCTCCACCCGGCGCAGGATGACGTACTGGTGCACGGGCATTCCGAGTGAGCGCTTGAACAGCGTCCTGAAGTGGGACGTGCTCACCTCGGCGAGACGGGCGAGTCGCGCCAGGGAGAGGTTCTTGTCCAGGTGGCTCTCGATGTAGTCCGTCACCTGCCGTGACTGCCGTGCGGACAGCTGGCCGCGGACCTCCCGGGGCGCGGGGTAGTGGTTCAGGAGATGGACCGCGAGGGCCAGTCCCAGGCCCTCCGTGTAGAGCCTGCCGTTGGGGCGTGCGGCGGTGCGGTCCGCTTCGAGCGCGTGGACGATGTGCTCGATGCGGGCGTCGCGGAATCGGTGCTGGGGCGTCAGGCCCGCGCGCTCGGGCGGCAGTCCCAGGTCTTCCGCCGCGAGGCGCAGCAGCGCGGGTGCCAGCCGCACGGTGAGGGAGCGCCTGGGCTCCTCCTCGACCCAGCTTCCAGAGAAGCCCGCGGGCAGGAGCGTGGCATCTCCCGAGGAATAGCGCTGTCGGACATGGCAGGTCATCCGGGCGGAAGGTCCCACGTGGACGGACAGCAGGTGCTCGGTCAGTGGCGCCAGCTCCACCCGGCCTCGCGGCTCCGTGCGCGGCTCGACGCGCAGTCCCACCCGGCCTGGGACGCCCGAGTGTCGCGCCGTGCCCAGGTCTCCGACTTCACTTGCTGCTCGTGGGGCGCTCGCCCCGTCCCGCAGGTCCATCTCGCGCTCCGGTCCGGAAGCGACAGATGTAGTGGGGTGTCCGCGCCCACGCCCGGCTTTCCGTGGGTGCGCGCGAGCAGCCGATTGTGCTCCGCGCGAAGCGGAGCGTGCGCGATGCGAGCACCGTGTCGGAGAGATGGTGCGCCCACTCGGCACGTCCGCCGAGCTGGAGGTGCGAATGAAAGCGATTGTGTTCGACCAGATGGGCCCGCCGCTGGAGGTGCTTCAGCTTCGAGAGGTCCCCGTGCCGGAGCCCCGCGAGGGCGAGGTGCGGCTCAAGCTGCTCTCGGCGTCCATCAACCCGGGAGACTTCCTCTTCATCCAGGGCCTGTATCCGGAGCCGAAGAAGCCCGCGTTGCCGGGACAGGTCGCGGGCAACCACGGCGCCGGCATCATCACCCGCGTGGGAAAGGGCGTCGTCTCGTGGGAGCCGGGGACCCTCGTCGCGTTCAGCCACTTCGACTCCTGGGCCGAGCACGTGGCCCTCCCCGCCGAGCGGCTCATCCGGCTGCCACCGGACTACCCGCTGGAGAAGGCCTCCCAGTTCTTCAACATCATCACCGCTTGGGACCTGCTCGAGCGGGCGAACGTGCGGTCGGGGCAGTGGCTAGCGCTCACCGCGGGCAACTCTACCGTGGCGACGCTGGTGGCGCAGTTCGCCCGGCTTCGCGGTGTGAAGGTCCTCTCCATCGTGCGAGAGCGACAGGCGACGCTGGACCTGGAGTCGCTGGGCATCTCCGCCGTCCTGGCGCTCTCGGAGGGAAGGGTGGACGTCGGCGCGCGCGTACGAGCGCTCACGGGAGGGCAGGGGGTCCACGGCGTCATCGACTGCGTGGGTGGAGCGCTGCTGGAGGCCCTCATCCAGGAGAGCGCTCCGGGCGGACAGGTGATTGTTTATGGAGGCTTCAGTCCGGAGCGCTTCAGCCTCCACAACTTCGACCTCCTGATGAAGGACCTGCACCTGCGGGCCTACGTGTATCGCTACTTCTTCGATGCGCCGAGGCGGGAGGACGAAGCGCTGCTCCAGCACCTCGTGACGCTCTCCGCGCCCGCAAGCTTCCAGGTCCCCGTGGGCCCGTCCCATGCGCTGGAGGACTTCAAGCTCGCGGTGGAGGAGAGCCTCGGGCGCCCCGAGGCCGGCAAGCGCTTCTTCCGGATGCCGAGAGAGTCCACGGTGTCCGGACGCTGACGGAGCCATGCCCTGGCGGAGGAGCTCGAAACACCTCTCTGGGGGCCGACGCCGCGCGCCGCCCCTGGAATGGCGGCGGGCGAAGTCGGCCCCATCGAGGAGCACGCCATGGGTGGGAAATCCAAGCCGCTGCTCAATCCGCATGCATCCGAATCACGCCCCCGTGGAATGTCGACGCGGGGGAAGGCGGCTGCGCACAGAGGCCCACTGTTGGCGCGGTGTTGGATGCAAGGGTTCGACATGGACGCCAGGGGGGCGTTCTGTTTGGCGACGGCCCGGGGAGCTTCGGGGCCCAAGAGGCCGGAACAGTTCGTGGGGTCGATGTGTTACATGGACCTTCGGCACCAGGCAGGCGATGGCCGCGGCGGGGTCCTCCCAGCGCGACTCCAGACTCCACCGATGGTGTCCCTGGGGCGTGAAGGTGGTGGACGTTGTCGCACGCGACGAAGGCGAAGTTTCTCGAGTCAGGGGCCTTTCTCCAGGACCTCCAGGCGCGAGTGGAGCTCTACCTGGGAGCAAGCGGGCGCTCACCCCGCGACCTCCCCTGGATGTACGCGAAGACGGTCATCATCCTGGGCTGGTTCACGGCGTCCTATGCCTGGCTCGTCTTCGGCGCCACGGGCCCCTGGGGCGCGGTCGCCGGGTGCCTGTCGCTGGGGCTGGCCATCGCGGGCGTGGGGTTCAGCGTCCAGCATGACGCCAACCACGGAAGCTACTCCGCGCATCGTGGCATCAACGAGCTGCTGGGCGGCACGCTCGACGCCATCGGCGGCTCGTCCTACGTGTGGAGCTGGAAACACAACATCTTCCATCACAGCCACACGAACGTGGTGGGGCTCGATGAGGACATCGACATCCAGCCGCTGTGTCGGCTCGCACCAGGCCAGCGACTGCTGAAGGCGCATCGCTTCCAGTACGCCTATATCTGGTTGCTCTACGGGCTGTTGACCGTGAAGTGGCACTTCGTCGATGACCTCAAGGATTTGGTCAACGGGCGCGTGGGGCGGCAGAAGATGCCACGCCCGAACAAGCGGAAGCTGGCCGGGGCCGTGGGCGGCAAGCTCCTGTTCTACGGCTGGTCGCTGCTGTTGCCGTGGTATTTCCACCCGCTCTGGCAGGTCCTGTTGTGCCACGCGCTCACCTCGTTCGTGCTCGGGTTGATCCTGGCCACGGTGTTCCAGATGGCGCACTGTGTGGAGGAAGCGGACTTCTCCCTGCCACCCGAGGGTGGCGCCACCTTTCCTCGCGACTGGGCCTCACATCAGGTCGCCTCGACGGTGGACTTCGCGCGGGGCAACCCGTTGGTGAGCTGGTACCTGGGGGGGCTGAACTTCCAGGTGGAACACCACCTCTTCCCCAGGGTGTGTCACCTGCACTACCCGGCGCTGTCTCGTATCGTCGAGGACACCTGTCGGGAGCACGGCATCCGCTATCGGGCGAACGAGAGCGTGGGTGCGGCATTGAAGAGCCACGTGCGGTGGCTCAAGCGGATGGGGCAGCCTGCCATCGAGGTCGCGGTATGAGTGACGAGACAGAGAAGGTGCGGTACGGGCGGGCGCAGAAGTTCCGGCTTTCGCCCAAGGGCACGGAAGCCGTGGCGGCGTATTCCGTGATGATTGAAGCGGCCAAGTCCGGCACGGGTCGTGCCCAGTTCGATGCGGCGCGCGCCACCTGGGGTGCGTCGCTCGGGCTCGCCGCGGAGGATGGGCTCTACCTGGTGGAGTTCGAGGCAGGAGGGCGGACCGTCTCGGAGGCGACGCAGAGCCTCGAGGGCTGCGACATCTCCGCGAAGTCGGTCAAGGAAGCCGTCGACCGGCTGTTGAAGTGCGGCATGCTGGAGCCGCTGCCGGCGCCTCCGCCGCGCGTGGCGCCTCCCCGTCGCTACTGGTAGGTGGGGCGGTGGAGTGGCTCGCCGCTCCACCCCGCGCCCTGACGGGACGCGACTCCGTGGACGCGGTGGGTGACACCGCCGTCCAGCGCGGCTGACGGAGTCGTGGGTTTTGCTGCGAGGTGAAAACGCCCCACGCTAGGCTCGGCGGCCATGAGCCCCACCCGAATCATCGTGCTCGCAGTCGGCGTCCTCGTCCTCGTGGGGGTCGTGCTGTTCTTCTCCGGCGGCTTTCTCTTTTTCGCCTTCCGGAACAGCTACGAAATCAAGGGCGGGAAGGTCTTCTACCACGCGGCCGGAATCGGCTTGTCCGAGGTGCTGGGCGCCGACGCCGAAACCTTCCGGGAGCTGAGGAGGGGCGCTCGCGGGTACGCTGAAGACAAGTACAGCATCTACTTCCATGAGCAGCGGCTCCCGGGCGCTGACCGGGACAGCTTCGAGGTGCTGCGCGAGACTTCGTACTGGTCGAAAGACCAGGACACGGTGTTCTACGGCGCCAGCGCCCTGCCGGGCGTCGACGCCGAGCACTTCCGGCTGCTGAGCGCCTACTACGGGACGGATGGCGTCGCCGTGTATGGCGTGGGGCGGCGCATGGAAGGTGTCGATGTCGCGACCTTCGAGCTGGTCGGCCAGGACGGGGCGATGGCGAAGGACAAGAACGCCTCCTACCGGCTGGAGGAGCGCGGCCGGATGGTGAATGGCGAATTCATCAGCGACGCGGAAGCGGCAGAGGACTCCCAGTAGACGACGAAGAGAGGAGCACGCCATGCACAGAGGATCCTGCCTTTGCGGGGCCATCACGTTCGAAGTCACGGGCCCCCTTCCTCCACCCAATGCCTGTCATTGCTCACAGTGTCGCAAGCAATCGGGACACTTCTGGGCCTCCACGGACGTCCCCCGCGCCGCGGTGACCATCCATGGCGCCGACAAGGTCACCTGGTTTCGCTCCTCCGAAAAGGTGCGGCGAGGGTTCTGCTCCACCTGCGGCTCGGTGCTCTTCTGGGAGCCGCTCAACAAGGACGTGGTGGCCATCGCCATGGGCGCCTTCGATTCGCCCACGGACACCCGGCTCGCGAAGCACATCTTCGTGGCCGACAAGGGCGACTACTACGAGTTGGGCGACGGCCTGCCCCAGCACGCACAATAGGACGGCGCATGCACACCCTCCCACGCCCCTTCGCCGCCCTCGTCGTCCTCGCCGCGCTCAGCGCCGCCGCCCAGGCGCCCTCGTCTCCACTGGGGCCCGTGTCGCCCACCACCGGCCTGGTGCTGCGGGACGACGTGGTGCGCGCGCTCATCCAGGAGAGCTCCGGCGACCGCATCCACGATGGGGTGCAGCGGCTGGCGCTGCTCGCCCGGGACAATCAGGGGGGCTACACCGAAGCGGCCGAGTGGACGAAGGCCGCCGCCGAGGCCGCCGGCTTGAAGGACGTGCGCCTGGAGCCGATGAAGGATGCGCCCCAGTGGCGCGCCGCGCGGGGCGAGCTGTGGGTGACGGGCCCCCACCGGTACAGAGTCACTTCCCACGCGGACCTGCCCATGTCGCTGGCGCTGAAGAGCGGCAGCTTCGAGGGCACGGGCCTGGAACTGGTCGATGTGGGCACCGGCGCTCGGGATGAGGAGTACGCGGGCAAGGACCTGAAGGGCAAGGTGGCGCTCACGCGCGGCCATCCCAGTGCCACCCTGCGCACGGCGGTGACGAAGCTCGGCGCGGTGGGCGTCGTCTCTTCCTACTCGACGCCTCCCTGGAACATGCCCCACCGCATGGACGGCGACTTCCCGGACCAGGTGGGCTGGGCCATCGTCCCGCCGGGCCTGGTGCCCCAGGGCGCGCGGAACCCCTTCCTGTTCATGGTCTCCGACCGCCAGGGGCGCGAGCTGCGAGCGCAGATGCGCACGGGCCCGGTGAAGGTGGACGTGAGCGTCGCCACCGAGGAGTACCCGGGGCACTACAGCATCGTCAGTGGCGTCATCCCCGGCACGCGCGCCGGTGAGGAGGTCGTCCTCACCGCGCACCTGGACCACTACAAGCCGGGGGCGGATGACAACGCCTCGGGCTCGGCCACCTTGCTGGAGCTGGTGCGCACGTACACCACGCTCATTCGCCAGGGCGTGCTGCCGCCTCCCGTGCGCACCGTGCGCGTGCTGTGGCTGCCGGAGTTCGAGGGCACCCGCGAGTGGTTCTCCCACCACGGCGCGGACCCCGTGCGGAGGGTGGCCCACTTCAACTTCGACATGCTCGGCGCGAGCCTGTCCCGCGTCCACTCCCGCTTTCTGGTGTCCTATACGCCGGATTGGAATGGCAGCTTCGTGAACGCGGTGTCCGAGTCCACCGTGGCCTTCATGAACCGCTTCAACGGGGTGACGTATCCGCCTCGGAAGGACTTCCGCATCGGCTCGGTCACCGGCTCCCAGGACCCGCTGGATGCCCATATGGACCGCTACAGTCGCGGCTCGGACCACCAGCTCTTCAACGACCACGGCATCCCGGGCGTGGCCTTCTCCACCTGGCCCGACGACGGCTACCACACCAGCGGCGACCGGCCGGAGAACGTGGACCCCACGCAGCTTCACCGCGCCGCCTTCGCGGGCCTGTCCTCCATCACCGTCGCCGCCTGGGCGGAGGGCTCCGGCGCGCTGGACCTGGCGCGACTGGTGGCGGTGCACGGTGTGCGGCGCGTGGCGGAGGACGAGTTCCGGGCCCGTCGCGACCTGGCCTCGGCCCCCGTCGCTCAAGTCGCGGGCACCTCCCGGCTGGCTCGCGCCGTGGTGCGCGCCGGCTACCAGCGCGAGCGCGAGGCCCTGCGCTCCTGCCAGCTCCTGGGTGCGCCAGCGACCGCCGTGCGCGCGCTGACCAGGACGCTGGAGACCTCCGAGGCCCAGGCGTTGGAGCGCGTGGAAGCGGACGTCAAGGCGCGCGGAGGGGCCTCGCGAGAACCCGCGCCCACCGAGGCCGAGCGCCGGGCCCGGGCCTTCGTCCCCCGCCGCGTGAAGGGGCAGGAGCTGGCGGCGTTCGACGAGTTGGTGACCAAGGCCAGCCCCGAGACGAAGCCCCGCGTGGCGGCCGTGCAGGCCGCGCTGAACGACGCGACCACCACCCTGCGAGAGCGCGGAGAAGGCGAGCTGCGCTTCTACCAACTGCCCGACGCCATCGCGAGCTACGCCGACGGCAGGCGCTCCGTGGCGGACATCCGCGACGCGGCCTATGCCGAGTACGGCTACGTCTTCCCCGTGGAGGCGCTGCTGGACCTCTTCGGGCTGCTGGAGCAGGGCGGCATCATGACGAGCGCCCGCTGAGGGCGGGCCTCGCGAGGAGCGGCACTTCCTGGTGAAGGACAGCCCGGGTGTGCCCGGCTCTTCATTCGCGGGGACGCCACGGCCTGTCGCCATGGCGGCGCACCCGGAGCTTCCGCGGGGTGTTGGCCACGGGAGGTTCACGGGTGGGCATCGCGGGGGCTCGAGGGTGGGACGCGTCAGAGGGGAGCGTTAGGGTCCCCTCGCGCTGGGCGGTTCGTCCCGGCATCACTCCTCGTCGAGGTCTTCTGATGCGTTTGCCTGTCCTGATGCGCGAGCTGCGCACCACCTCCGTTTGCCTCGTGGGGGCCTGCTCGCTGCTGACAGCCTGTGAATCCACCGACGTGCCGCCCCGGCCCATTCCTCGGGACACCTCGCCGCGCACGCTGACGCTGCTGCAGACGAGCGACCTGCACACGAACATCTTCCCGTGGGACTACTTCACCGGGAAGCCCGACGCGAAGCGCGGCGTCGCCAAGGTGGCCACGCTCATCAAGCAGGAGCGCGAGAAGAACCCGGACTGCACGCTGCTCGTCGACACCGGTGACACCATCCAGGGCACGCCACTCGGCACCTACTATGCCCTGGTGGACAACGCGCCCCGGCACCCCATGGCCGCCGCGATGAGCGAGCTGGGGTACGTGGCCATGGCCGTGGGCAACCACGAGTTCAACTACGGCCTCGACGTGCTCAACAAGTTCAAGAGCGAGGTCAACTTCCCCCTGCTCGGCGCCAACGTGCGCGACAGCGCGGACGGCTCCGAGGTCTTCACGCCCTACGTGCTCACCAAGGTCTGCGACGTGACGGTCGGCATCCTCGGCCTCGTGACGCCCGGCGTGGCGACGTGGGAGCGCGCGGAGAACATCCCCGGTCTGCGCTTCGATGACCCGCTGGAGACGGCGAAGACCTACGTGCCGAGGATGAAGCAGGCCGGCGCGGACGTGGTGGTGGTGGCCATCCACAGCGGCCCGGACAGGCAGCCCGTCGGCAGCGCGAGCAACCCTGACTCGTGGCTGGCCGACTACACGGATGACTCGAAGTGGGCGGACCGGGGCAACCTCCCCGGTGAGAACGAGGCCGTGCAGATTGCCCAGGGCGTACCCGACGTGGACGTGCTCCTCACCGGCCACACCCACCAGCCCATCCCGAAGATGCTGCTGAAGAACCCGCAAGGCCGCGAGGTCCTCCTCACCCAGCCCAACCGCTGGGGCAGCCACCTGGCGGACGTTCAGCTTCAGGTCACCTGGAACGGGGAGCGGTGGGGCGTGGACGCTCATGACGCCCGGCTTCACGTCGTGGACGACAAGGTCGCCGCGGATGCCGCCGTCACGCAGCTCACCCAGAACTACCACGACACTACCGTTGCTTACGTGAACCAGAAGATTGGCACCACCACCGCCCCGTTCCCCGGAGGCTTCGCGGGACGCTACGTCGACAGCCCCCTGGGGGACCTCATCAACATCGTCCAGGAGGAGGCCGCTCACGAGGCCGGCTTCGACGTGGACCTGTCCCTGGCCGCCCTCTTCACCAACGATGGGGCGCTGCCGGCCGGCGACGTCACCCTGCGCGACGCCTACAGCATCTACATCTACGACAACACGCTGTACGTGATGGAGATCAACGGCTCCATCCTCCGGCGCGCGCTGGAGATGAACACCCTCTATTTCGGCACGCTCGACGCGAGCAACCTGCCCGCGAGGCCCGAGGGCGCCAAGGCCACCTCGCCCGTGGTCGCCGACTACAACTGGGACCTCTACTCGCGCATCGACTACGGCTACGACCTGACGAAGCCCGCCGGCTCCCGGCTCACGCACCTGCGCTTCCAGGGCGCGGACGTCACCGACGACCAGGTCTTCATCGTCGCCATCAACAACTACCGCGCGGGCGGAGGAGGCGGGTACGCCATGTTCAAGGAGGGCCGCGTGCTCTGGACCTCCGCTGACGGCGTTCGCGACTACGTCGCCCGCTACATGCAGTCGCACCAGGGCCTGTCCCCGGAGGCGGTGAACACCTGCAACTTCTCCCTCGTGCCCGACCTCTACACCCCGTACTTCGCCTCCACGCTCGGCCCCGCGAAGTGCGGTCCCTCCGTTGGCCGCCAAGGGGGCGACCTCCGAGGCCCCGGACGGCTCCCCGGGCACCAGTAATCCCGGGCTGGCGGAGCTGGCAGACCGTCAGCAGGGGAAAACTTGGAACACAGCGGACGTTGGCTCGCTGCGTTGCCCCGTCCAGAAGTGAAAGAAGGGGCAGAAGCGTCATGGGTGACGTGCGTGGGGGTGGACATCTTCCAAGGCAGATGCTTAGGCTGCACCGTCTTGTAGGGTTGATACTCTGTGGGGCCGGACGGCGACTCTCCCTGTCCGCGATGAAAGAAGAACAAGGCAATGGCAACCGGTACCGTGAAGTGGTTCAACGATGCGAAGGGCTTCGGCTTCATCACCCAGGACGGCGGGGGCGAGGACCTGTTCTGCCACCACACGTCGATCCAGGCGGACGGCTTCCGCTCGCTGGCCGAAGGCCAGAAGGTGGAGTTCGATGTCGCCCGGGGCCCCAAGGGCCTGCAGGCTCAGAACGTTCGCCCGATCTAAGCCCATCGTCATCCTGACGACTTCGTGATTCACCCAGAGGGTCCGATCCATTCGTGGGTCGGGCCTTCTGTATTTTCCGGGCCCCGCGGTGTCCGCCCCGCGTGAGGGCCGCCGGCTTCGGCAAGATTCCAATCCATTGGCAGCGAGAGCGCGTGCGCGGACCCGCCGGTTTATGTCCCCGCTCCGGCCCAGGTGCCGCGCTCCTCGAAGGGACTGCCATGAAGCTCGCCTCGCTGTTTCCTCCACCCCCGTCGACGCTGGCCAGCACGGGGCTCCTGCTGCTCCGGGTCGTCGCCGGGGCCGCGTTCATGTTCCACGGCTGGTCGAAGATTCAGGACCCGTTCCACTGGATGGGGGCCGAGGCCTCCACGCCGGGCGTGCTCCAGGCGCTGGCGGCGCTCTCCGAGTTCGGCGGCGGGCTCGCGTGGATTCTGGGCGCGCTGGTGCCCCTGGCCTCCTTGGGAATCTTCTTCACGATGGCGGTCGCGGTGCACTTCCACGCGGTGATTCGGGGAGACCCCTTCGTCGGCCACACGGGCAGCTACGAGATAGCGCTCCTGTACCTCATCATCGCGGTGGTGCTGCTGACCGTGGGGCCTGGACGATTCTCTGTGGACGCCTGGCTGCGGAAGAGACTCGCCGGCGCTTGAGCCGCGGCCGCTCAGGTCGGTGAGCGCGAAGGTGGGGGACTCACCGGTGTTCCAGGTCCAAGTCACGGAGACGTGCGACAGGGGCACACGACTGTCTCGATGAACTGGCTCAGCGCCGCCGCCATCTTCCGGTGCGTGGCGGCGGACGGGTGCCAATCCTCGCCGACACCGTCGAGTTCGGGGACCTGCTCTGCCATCTCGTGGCGGTAGACCCGGGCATCCCCCTGTTGGTGACGTTCCGCCACGAGGTCGGAAATCCATTGGCCGACATGCACCGACGGCGGCCCGCCAGCCCCTTCGGCGTCCTTGTGGCCGTCCGTCATGCTGCCCAGCGTGCAGACGATGTGCGCCCGTGGGTGCAGCGTCCGCAGTCGCTCGAGGAAGGACCGGTAGGCGGACTTGAAGGTCGCTTCATCTGGAAGGTACGCGTCGGTGCCACTGCCGGCGAAGGTGTCGTTGGTGCCGGCGTTGACGACAATCACGTCGGGCGACTCGTGCGAGAAGTCCCACGGGACGGCCTGGTCCGGGACGGCGAACTCGTAGATGGCGGGCAGCAGTCCCAACGTCGACGCGTCCAGGTTGCGATACACCCCCCGGCCGGAATAGCAGAGGAGGACGGGCTCCGCGCCCAGCGCCAGCGCCGTGAGCCAGGCGTAGCTCCGCTGGGGATTCTGGTGCTTCGAGGTGAAGGTCGGCGCGCTCCAGGGCGGTGGCTGGGGGATGACGGTGACGTCGTTGCCGTAGCCACAGGTGATGGAGTCCCCGATGAACTCCATCCGGAGCCCCTCGCGTGCGGGAGGCTCATGAAGCTCGCCATGGACCTCCAGTGCCACCAGCTCGCTTGCGCCCACCGAGGACTCGGTGCGCTTGACGAGCTCCACCGTGTGCCGTCCCTCGTCCAGGCCGGTGGCGAGCTCATAGGTGAGCTGGCCGCGATGCACCGCGAGCTGCTGGGGCGGTGCTCCGTCAATCACGACATCGAAGAAGTTGGTCCCCGCATCGCCGCCCAGCCCCATGTCGTTGAGCTGCATCCGCACGGCGTCTCCCCAGAAGCTCGCGCGAATCGTGACTCCGGGGTGGGAGAAGACGACGCCGGTGGGGGCGCGGTACGACCGCCCGGTGTAGCGCAGCCGAGGGTCCGTGGCGGGAATGGTCACCCACGTCAGGGATTTGGAGGGAGGCGCTGGTGGTCTGCACGCGGCCAGCGTCAAGCCGAGGCCGAGGATGACTGCGATACCGCGCGGCGTATGCGGACTCATCCTCATGCCCTCGATGCGTACCACGGCGCGGGTGCAGGTGCCCTGCGGCCGCGCCGCGAGGCTCGACCCGCGCGACACGCGGGCCGAGGTTTCCTTGGGGCGACGCCGCTCAACAGTTCTCGGGGAGATACACGGCGAAGTCCGTCTTCTGTCCGACGACGCGCAGCGTATGGCCACAGCTGCAGTCCCCATGGCCGACCTGCACGCTGTAGGTCGCGTCGCTGTAGTACGTGACGAAGGAGAACCCTTCACAGAAGGGGAGCTCGTCCTCGCGCGTGCCCAACTGGGAGTCCTCACCCACGTTGTCGACACCGCCGCAGCCCGCCAGCATTCCGACCGCCAACAACCCACCCATGATGCTCTTGCGCATGATGAGACCCTCGGAGAGAGAAATTCTGGAATTTGAAGCCTTCCCAGGATAGCGAGCTTCCGCCTGGAGGGCACGTGTGAGGAGCATCGACTGCTGTGTCTTCCGCTCGGGTCAGGCGGGGCGCGGTCATTGCCTGCGCACCCTCCACTCCCCAGTCTCTTTTCTCCATGCAGCGGGGGGCCTCGCATGACTTCCAGGAAACACAATCACTCCACGCCGGACCGCACCGTCCTGCCGCCCGAGCCGTCTGCCTTCGGTGGGACGATTGGCGAGACCTACCAGGACTCCGTGCCCGACTGGACACCCGCACTCCCCCTGGTCGCGCCGGAGGGTGCGCCGAACGTGCTCATCATCCTCCTGGACGATGTCGGCTTCGGGCAGTTGGGGTGTTACGGCGGCCCCATCGAGACGCCGAACCTCGACACGCTCGCGAGCACGGGGCTGCGGTACAACAACTTCCATACGACGGCGCTCTGCTCACCCTCGCGTGCGGCGTTGCTCACCGGTCGCAACCATCACTCCGTGGGGCTCGCCGCCATCACCGAGGCGGCCACGGGTTTTCCTGGCAGCTACGGGTCGATTCCGAAGAGCGCCGCCACGGTGGCTGAAGTACTGAAGCAGAATGGTTACAACACCATGGCCCTCGGGAAGTGGCATCTCACCCCGTATACCGCCTACACCGCCGCGGGGCCGTTCGACCGCTGGCCGGTCGCCGTGGGCTTCGAGAAGTTCTACGGGTTCCTCGGAGGAGAGACCGACCAGTGGGCGCCGTTGCTGGTCCAGGACAATCAGTTCATCGAGACGCCCACGCGTCCGGGATATCACCTGACCGAAGACCTGGTGGACCGGACCATCACCTACATCCGGGACCAGCAACAGGCGAACACCGGGCGACCCTTCTTCACGTATCTCGCGCTCGGGGCATGCCACTCACCGCTCCATGCGCCCCGGGAGTTCGTCGACAAGTACCGGGGTCGGTTCGCGCAGGGCTGGGACAAGGTCCGCGAGGAGGTGCTCGCGCGGCAGAAGGTGCTGGGCCTCCTTCCCGAAAGCGCGCGACTGACTCCGCGAGACCCCGCGGTCTCCGCCTGGAGCGACTTGAGCGAGGCGCAGAAGGCGGTGTACTGCCGGCTCCAGGAGGCCTTCGCCGGGATGCTCGACCATGCCGACCACCACATCGGTCGCCTGCTCGCCGCGCTCGACGAACTGGGGCTCCGTGACAACACGCTCATCCTGGTCGCCTCCGACAACGGGGCGTCTCAAGAAGGGTTGGAGCACGGCGTCACGAATACGGACCGGTATCGGAATTTCAACCCGGAGACCGTGGAGGAGATGACCCTGCTCCTGGACCAGGTGGGCGGTCCCGAGACGGACCCGCTGTATCCGATGGGCTGGTCCCTCGCGGGGAACGCGCCCTTCAAGAAGTGGAAGCAGGACACGCATATGGGTGGCAACACCGATGCGCTCATCATCTCCTGGCCCGCGAGGATTCGAGCGCGGGGAGCGATTCGCAATCAGTACCACCACATCATCGATATCGTTCCGACCCTGCTCGAAGTGGGTGGGCTTCCCGAGCCCACGTCAGTCAACGGCGTCAAGCAGATGCCCGTTCAGGGGGTGAGCCTCGCCTATACGTTCGACGATGCGACGGCGAAGACGCGCAAGAAGGTGCAGTACTACGAGATGCTCGGCAGCAGGGCCCTGTGGTCGGACGGCTGGACGGCCGTGGCGTGGCACAAGAAGGGCACGTCCTGGGACGAGGACCGCTGGGAACTCTACAACACCGACGTCGACACGACGGAGTTCGACGATGTCGCCGCGAAGCACCCCGAGAAGCTCCAGCAACTGATTGCGCTGTGGGAGGTCGAGGCCAGGAAGTACCAGGTCCGGCCGCTCGACGACCGGCGCTATGAGCGTGCCGCGGACCCAGGGCGCCCCGTCGCCGCACTGCCCAGGGAGCGCTATACGTTCTACACGGGCACGTCGAACCTGCACCCGCTGGCGGGGCCTGCGCTGCTGGGCAAGCCGCACACCGTCACCGCGTTTGTCTCCCTCCCTGACGCTGGCGCGGAGGGGGTGCTGGCTTGTTTTGGCGGGGCGTTCGGTGGATGGACCCTGTTCGTCCAGGAGGGCCGGCTGCACTACGTCCACAACTACCTCAAGATCGAGGAGTACGCCGTGTCCTCGACCCGGGTGGTCCCAGCCGGGCAGCACAGGTTGGGGGTGCGCTTCACGCCGACGGGAAAACATCTCAAGCCGGACTTCTCCACGGGCGATGTGGTCCTGTTGATGGACGACGAGCAGGTCGGAGCGCTCAAGGGCATCAAGATGGGGGCGATGTACAGCGCCATGACGGGGTATGGCCTGCTCGTGGGGCGGAACACGGGCACGGCCGTCAGCTCTCGCTACCAGGTGCCGTTCGTCTTCACGGGGACGCTGGAGAAGCTCGTGGTGGACGTGAAGGGCGAGCGTGACGCGGAAGGAGAGCTGCGGCTCGCCTTCTCCCAGGAGTGAGGAGGAGGACCCTCCCCATGGCGAAGTCGGTTCAGCGTTTGGGCTTGTAGCGCAGCCAGAGCAGGTCGCCGGTGCGCTTCTCGAAGGAGACCCGCTTGAGATGGCGAGTGGGTCCCTTCCCCTTGCGTGCATCGAAGAGCGACGGGGTGCCGATGGAACCATCGGCGATGGGCGCCACCAGTACGCTCAGCTCGTCGATTGAAATCCGGCCAGTCATCCACGCATGGGCGCTTCACTTCACGCATCCGCGGTGTCCTCGCGAAAAGGCCGGGGTCGCTGCTCCCCGGAGTATTGCTGAGCGCCTGTGCTGGCGCGTGGGACGCGGTGATTCAGCGGCCTGTCGTCTTCTCCAGCGCCTCCGGGTAGCGCGCACCCTGCACGGTGATTTTCGAGGCCGCGTCCCGGAGCTCGTGAAGGTCCTGCGCCGTCAGCTCGATGCGGGCCGCGCCGAGGTTCTCCTCGAGGCGGTGCAACTTCGTGGTGCCTGGGATGGGGACGATCCACGGCTTCTGGGCGAGCAGCCACGCGAGCGCAATCTGCGCCGGTGTCGCCTGCTTCCTGGCGGCGACCTGGGTCAGCAGGTCGACCAGGGCCTGGTTCGCCTTCCGGGCCTCGGTGGTGAAGCGCGGGACGATGTTGCGGAAGTCGTCCTTGGCGAAGGAGGTCGTCTCGTCGATCTTCCCCGTCAGGAAGCCCTTACCGAGCGGACTGAAGGCGACGAGGCCGATGCCCAGCTCCTCGAGGGTCGGCAGCACGTCCTCCTCCGGCCGTCTCCACCAGAGTGAGTACTCGTTCTGCAGCGCCGTGACGGGCTGGACCGCGTGCGCCCGACGGACAGTCTGCGCACCGGCTTCGGAGAGCCCGAAGTGCCTCACCTTGCCTTCACGAATCAGGTCCTTCACCGCGCCCGCGACGTCCTCGATGGGCACGTTCGGGTCCACACGGTGCTGGTAGAAGAGGTCGATGACCTCGACCTTGAGCCGCTTGAGCGAGGCTTCGGCGACCTGCTTGATGTGCTCGGGCCGGCTGTCCATGCCGGCCTGCTTCCCGTTCTCATCGAGCCTGAACCCGAACTTGGTGGCGATGGCCACCTGCTTGCGGAAGGGCGCGAGCGCCTCGCCCACGAGCTCCTCGTTCGTGTAGGGACCATAGACTTCGGCGGTGTCGAAGAACGTGACGCCCTTCTCGACGGCCGCCCGGATGAGCGCAATCGCTTGCTGCCGGTCCATCGCAGGGCCGAAGCCGAAGCTCATGCCCATGCAGCCAAGTCCAATGGCCGAGACTTCCAGGTCGCTCTTCCCAAGTCCGCGCTTCTTCATGGCGCTACCTCCCGTGGGTCTTTCGGAGCCCCTGCCTGGCCGCCCGCTCGCGCGATGCCCGCGACGACGGCCTCGAGCCGGTCTGTCCGACGCGCGCCGGGGGTCAGTTCGGGTCTGCCGCACCCTGTTCACGAAGAAAGGTAGGCCCCGGGTCCTGAGTGGACCAGGCGCGCCGAAGCCCATGGGCTTGTAAGGCCTGATTGATAATGCGGCGGGGCTGCCTCGCGGGCACCGGGCGTCCGATGACGGCAGCATAGGGGGCTCGCCGTCTCCTCGTCAGCATGGGGGCGCGCCTCCCGGGGTGACAACTCCACCATGCAGGGGAGGCACCACGGGCCGTGCATGCCGCGAAGCGGCACGTTTGAGCGCTGCACAGAACGCGAGGAAGGGCTGCCGGTCCGCACAGCGGTGGAGTACAAACGACGTGATGGGACGCTTGAGCGCAAGCCCCCTCCGTTGTGAGCCCCCCGCGCAGAAGGACCTCAAGACATGAATGCAACCCGGTGGTTCGGACTCGCTTCCCTGACCCTGATGCTTGCCTCGAGTGCCCTGGCCGAGGACAAGGCCCCCGCTCCCGCCGCGACGAATGGCGCCGTCGGCAAGTGGACGACCATCGATGACGAGACCAAGAAGCCCAAGTCGGTCATCGTCATCTCCGAGGAGGACGGCAAGCTCGTCGGCAAGATTGAAAAGCTCTTCCGCGACCCCAAGGAAGAGCAGAACCCGGTCTGTGACAAGTGCCAGGGCTCGCTCAAGGACCAGCCCATCATCGGGATGACCATCCTGCGCGACCTGAAGAAGGACGACGACGAGTGGACCGGTGGCACCATCCTCGACCCGGCGAACGGCAAGACCTACAAGTGCAAGATTGCCCTCGAGGACGGCGGCAAGAAACTGAAGGTCCGTGGCTACATCGGCATGTCGCTGCTGGGCCGCACCCAGCACTGGGTCCGCGCCGAGGAGTAGCGCGTCGCCGCGTGAGCCCGGGTGGACTCCCTGTTCGAGGGGAGTCCACGCCAGCACGGGATGCAGCGGCTCACGGCATCACCCGCCGTTGACGCCCGCTCCACTTCGCAGCAACAACGCCGCGCGTTTGATGGCGGCCCGGATGCGGACATATGTGCCGCATCGACAGACGTTCTCGCTCATGGCCGCGTCGATGTCCGCGTCGGATGGGTGGGAGTTCTTCCTTAGCAGCGCGACGGCGGCCATGATCTGCCCCGGCTGACAGAAGCCACACTGGGCCACATCCTCGGTCACCCACGCCTGCTGCACGGGATGCAGCCCCTGGGCGCCCAGTCCCTCGATGGTCATTACCTCGCGGCCCGCCGTGCTTCCCACGGGGTGGATGCAGGGACGGAAGGCTTCTCCATCCAGGTGGCTGGTGCAGGCGCCGCACACGCCCACCCCGCAGCCATACTTGGGGCCGGTGACACCCAGCACATCGCGGAGCACCCATAGCAGGGGCAGGTCCGCGGGCGTCTCCACCGTCACCGACTGACCATTGAGGATGAATTGATGGGCCACCATGGTCAGACTCCCTCGTCGAGGATGGGGAAGCGGGTGGGCATCGTGCCGGTCGCCCGGGCAATCGCGTTGGCCAGGGCCGCCGCGGCGCTGGGATAACCCAGCTCTCCCACGCCGCCCACGCGGTCATCCGACCGGACCAGGTGCACCTGGATGTCGGACGGGACGTGCTTCATCCGCAGCCACCGGTAGTCCGCGAAGCTGCCCTCGCGCACCGCTCCCGCGTCGATGTGGAGTCCCGCGCTCAGCGTGGTGGACATCGCGTCCACCGCCGCGCCCTGGAGCTGCGCCTCGATGCCCTTTGGGTTGATGGGCAGGCCGACATCCGCGGCGATGACCACGCGCAGCACCCGAGGCGTGCCTCCCGTGACGTCCACTTCGATGAGGTGCGCGATGGCGCTCTCCCACTCCTCGAGGACGGCGACGCCCTGGGCCACTCCGGGCGGCAGCGCGCGGCCCCACTGGCCCTCGGACACGACCTTCTCCAGGACCGCCTTGAGCCGGCTGGACGTGAGCCGCGAGCGCCTCAGGGCCACGGGGTCGACCTGGAGCTCGCGGGCCAACTGGTCGACGAAGACCTCGTTGGCGACTCCCACCTGACTGGTGAACACCGAGCGGAAGGAGGCGGTGGGAATCGGAATCGCGACCTCGCGCAGCTCGTGGCCCACCAGTCCGAACCGGTAGTGGAGGCGCTGGGAGAGGGCGAAGAACACCGCGCTCGTCACGTTGGGGAGGACTTCGCCCGCGAGCGCCGTGAGCACATCTCCAAAGCCGTGGGGGAGCTCCACGGTGGGAATGGCGGCGCGGTGGTTCCAGCCGAGGAGGCTTCCTCCCAGCCCCAGGTGGGCGAGGATGCGGTGGTGGCTGGCGGGCCGGAAGTGTCCGTGGCGCATGTCGTCGTTGCGGCTCCACATCAACTTCACCGGCCGGCCAACGGCGCGCGAGACGAGCGCGGCTTCCACCGCGACCTGATTGAAGAACCTGCGACCGAAGCCGCCACCGGCCCGGACGACGTGCACGGTGACTCGCTGGTCCCAGCCGAGCGCCCTGGCGACCTCGCGCTGCGCGTACTTGGGGTCCTGCGCTCCGAGCCAGATCTCCGCTTGAGTCCCCTGCACCCGGGCCACGCAGCTCTGGGTCTCCATCGTCGCATGCGCGAGGTAGGGGAAGTCGAAGCGTCCTTCCACGGTCCGGGTCGTCAGCAGCGGGGGCAGGGGCCTGGGACCTATCGCGTCGCGCAGCCGGGCCCGGATGTCGACGTCGGACAGCGTGCTGGCCGGGCCCGCTGCCCAGGAGACCTGCAGGGCGTCGCGCGCCGCGAACGCCTGCGCGAAGGTCTGGGCCACCACCGCCACACCCGAGGCCAGGGGCACCACGCCGACCACGCCTGGCATCGCTCGGGCCACGGCATCGTTGAAGGATTGGACGGTGCCTCGCAGCGTCGGAGGCCGAGCCACCACCGCGGGCAGTGCCCCGGGGACGTCGAGGTCCAGCGCATAGCGCGCCGCACCGGTGACGATGTCCAGCGCGTCGATGCGTCCCGTGGGTCGACCGACCACGGTGTACTCGCTCGGAGGCTTGGGCTGGGAGGAGACCGCGGGCAGCAGCACGTGCGCGGCGTCCTCCGCCAGTTCGCCATAGCCGACACGGCGGCCGTCGGGTGCGTGCACCTCACCGTTGGCGGTGGTGAGGGTGAAGGCGAGGGCCCGAAGGCGGAGCGCGGCGGCGGTGACGATCCGTGCCCGGGCCTCCGCCGCGGCGGAGCGAAGCGGCCCCGCCAGGTAGCGCATCGTCGAGGACAGCCCGGTGAGCTGGATGAGCCAGCGAGGGTCCGCGTCGGCGCTGCGCACGTCGACCGAGTCGAGCGCCACGTCGAGCTCTTCGGCGACCAGCATGGCCACGGCCGTGGTGATGCCCTGGCCCATCTCGGTACGCGGCAGCGTGGTGACGACACGCCCGTCCAACTGGATGGCGATGTAGAGGCTGAGCGGCGTCTGCGCCTCCGTCACGGGCGCTTCGGCTGCCGCCGCCTCGGGCACGTCCAGCCCCAGCCGGGCTGCAATCATCAACGTGGGAGAAGCCACCACCCACGTCAGGAACCGGCGGCGGTCCATCCCTCCTGGAGCCGCCGCGTCTGATTCGAGCGCATCCGCCATGGGCAAAGCATCGCACACGGCCACGGTGTGCCCAAGACGACGTGGCCGCCTGGTTCATCGGGCTGACAGGCCCTCCGTCCAGGCGAGGACATCCGTCCCGGTTTGTGTCGAAGGAGCCGCACGCCTGGGCGAACATTCGAGTCGCGCGGTACGTCCGCTCCGGAGTTGAGCGCCACATGTGAGGGATTGTGGAGTGTCAGTCTCGCGCACGGGTATCACGCGCACGACGTTCTTGTTCCCCGTCGACAGCAGGACCTCTTCGCGGCTGGCCACGAGCCACCCTCCGCGGCGCGAGGCTGGCGCTGGATGGACGCCCGATGATGGACCTTGCTAGGGTTACAATTGAAACATCGATCCTTGTCACAAGGAGTTCATGATGACGCTGTCCCGTTGGGTCGTTGGGATGTCCGCGCTGCTGGTCAGCGCTTGCGGTGGACCGCCCCCGGAGCAGTCCGAGGAGGCAACCCCCGCGGCCGAGGTGAGCACGGTGGAGCAGCACTCAGAGCCGCCGGGCGGAGAAGTGCGGTACGGCGAGCACCGGACCTATTACACCAGCGCGACCAAGACGACCTGGGCCGGGGCCTGGCACTACGACTGTGAGGGGTACATCACGGTGTCGGGCCAGGTGACGCCCTACTATACGGACATCCGTTTCATCTGCCCGTAGCCGTCCTGTTGAAGCTCGGAGTCGGCGGATGCGCGGTCGCCTCCGAGCAGGGACGAGGCGTTCCAGGGAGAGGCGCGAAGCCGGACACGCCCCTCCCCGGGCGCTGCTCACTCCTCTGGTTCGGGAGTGGTTCGCGGGCAGCTCGGTGACCCGGGGAACGGCGACCAGCCCCGTCCACAGGCCGTGGCGCTGAGCCTGGCGAGCCGAGACAGCACTTCAGGCGTTTGCATCGCGGGCAGGAGCTGCCCGTTGATCAACGCCGCCTTGAAGGCGGGCTCCGTCGCGGCGGGGATGAGCACCCCCCTCAGTCGAGCGAAGACCACCAGTTCGTCATAGACAGCGGAGAGCGTGGCGGCCGTGGTGCGGTCCTGCGGGCTGAGCTTGGAGAAGTCGACGCCAATCTCATACAGGTGCCGGAGGGAATGGAGCCCCTGGCCACATTCGTGACCCGTGAAGTCCTGGCGGAAGCCACCGTCGACGCCAAGGGGGCCGACGAACTCCGCGCGGTCCGTGCAGACGTGGTGGGAGATGCGGTCCGCCAGCGCGTGCAGGTGGATGCCGAGCCGCGCATCCGCCACATGAGACGCGCTGCCACCCACCCAGGTGTCGAATTGATTGGAGAGCACGGGAGGCGTGCCGCTGTCAGAAGACACGGAGATGACCTGCTCCCCCGTGGAGAGGGTGAAGGGAATCGCCAGGTCGTCGTACAGGCCGATGAGCCCCTTCACCTCCACCGACTCGCCGCCATTGTCGGTGTAGCAGGCCGAGCCGGTCGCGAGGTCTCCCCTGGGGCTCGCCACCGTCAGGCCCGCGGTGCACAACGGCGCGGCGGCGCCCGCGCCCTCCATCGCCCATGCACGCGTGTGGGCGAGCATTACCTCGGTGTCCGCGTCATCGACCTCGGGCGCGAGCCCATTCACCCCCGTGGGCGGCGCCGCCAGCACGCCGTTGTAGGGCGCCAGGTAGTGGTAGAGCACGCCTCCCGTGCTGAGGTTGGTGCGCACCAGTCCACTGACGTCGACCGTGGTCAGGTCCGCCGCACCCGGCACGGGCTGCCCGTGGATGTCTCGCGGGATGAATTGACCGAGGTCGGTCGCCTCGTCGTAGGCCGCAATCCAATAGGCATCGGAGAAGGAGAAGCCCACAGCCCGCGCCATGAGGTAGGTGGCGTCGGAATGGACGACGCTCCGCCCTCCGTCGAACTTGTTCGGGGCCGAGAGGAGCACCTCCAGCGCCTCGGCGCGGCACCGGGGGCTCGTCGGCTCCTTGAGTGAGCAGCTCTTGGGCAACGTCGTGCAGTTCGCCACCGTCCCCGAGCCCTTCGGGTAGCACACGTCCTCGGCGAAGGCCCGCGCCGCTGCCGGCACCAGGACCGTCATCATCACCGCGGCCCCACACCACCATGATTGTCGATTCCGCATTGGCTGACCCCCACGAAAGGTGAACTGAGACACCGAGGCTCGACGGGACGGGTCGCTCAACGTCCTCGTGGCGCGTCGGCGTCGGGATGTCGAACTGCTGGAAGCGTGTCAGGCCGCTCCGGCGGGGAGCCTGGCGTGCGAGGACTCGATGGGGCGCCCCTGTCCGCGGTCCCCGTCGAAGGGCTGCCTGCCATCCTTCGTGGAAATCGCGCCCATGCGAAGAGTCCTTGAAAGAGGTGAAGGGGACACCGGAATTGAAGCTCCGGCTCGCGAAGTCCTGAGGCAATCCTCCTGAAAGGCTTGCGGATAGCCGAGAGCGAACACTGGGTCCTGGAGCCCACTCCCCGCGAACCACTCCTTCCAGAGCGGGTGGGCCAGGAGGCTCTCCTCCTCGAGCCCCACCGCGTTCAACGGCTGCTCACACGCTGCTGGGAGCTCCTTCTCGGACGGTGCCGATGGAGGGACCTCGAACTGACGTCTGAGCGGGGGAGGAAGGTCCACTGGCCTGGCGGGCCGTGGTCAGACGAGGGGATGTCCACCATCCACGTGCAGCACCTCGCCCGTGGTGAACCCATTGTTCATCAGGAACACCGCGGCATGGCCCGTGTCGGTGGTGGTGCCGATGCGTCCCACAGGAAGCCGGCGCGCGTGTTGTTCGAGGAGCGGGCCCTTGGCGTCCCCCGCGACCGCGTCCCAGACGGGGGTGTCAATCCAGCCGGGCGACAGGACGTTCACTCGCACCGGCGCGAGCTCCAAGGCCCAGGCTCGCACGGCGGACTCGATGGCGCCGTTCACCGCCGCGATGACAGAGCCGTTCTTCATGGGGCGCACCGAGGCGATTCCCGTGGTGAAGACGAGCGAGCCGCCGGGCTGGAGCCGCGCATGCTTTGCGACATGGAACGCGGCCATGAGCTTGGAGTCGATGATGCGGCGCGCGGCGGCGAAATCCATCTCCTTGATGGGAAGGTAGCGAGCCTCCACCGCCGTGACGACCACGTGGTTCACTGGGGGGAGCACTTCGAAGAGCCGGCGCACCGCGTCCTCCTCGGTTGCATCGGCTGAGACGGTTCGCACGCGCTCCGGGCTCCCGAGCTGCTCGGTGGCTTGGGCCAGCTTTTCAGGGGAACGGCTCACGAGCGTCACACGCGCGCCTTGCTCCAGCGCCGCCTGGGCCACTCCGAGCCCGATGCCCGAGGAGCCTCCCACCACCACGACATGTTGTTGTTCGAGGGTCATGACGCATGACTAGCGCTCGAAGACGATTGCAACCACGGGATGAAATGAAAGACTCCATCCCATGGATGGGATGATGATGAGCGAGAACCTGCGACTCTTCGTGGCCGTGGCACGGCAGCTGAGCTTCGTGGAGGCCGCGAGGCGCCTGGGCATTCCCACCAGCACGGTGAGCCGCCGGGTGGCGCTCCTGGAGGAATCGCTTGGGACTCGGCTCCTCCAGCGCACCTCGCGGAGGGTCGGGTTGACGCTGGAGGGGGCTCGACTGCTGGAGCGCGCGGGGCCGCTCCTGGACCAGCTGGGCGAAGTGCTCGACCAGACCATGGACCGGGAGGAGGAGCCCGCGGGCAGGTTGCGGATGACAGCGCCCGTGACGTCCGGAGCCCAGCGGATCGCCCCCTTGTTGTTCTCCTTCATGGCCCGGCATCCCCGCGTGGACGTGGAGCTGCTGCTCACCAATTCGAAGGTGGACCTGGTGGAAGAGGGTTTCGACATCGCCTTCCGGGTCGGCCCCATCCTCGACGCCGAGCTGGTGGCCCGACGGTTGTGGAGCATCGAGTCGGTGTTCGTGGCCTCCCCACGCTTCGTGCAAGACGTCTTGAAGGGGCGAACCCTGCTGACCCGGGAGGAACTCCAGGACGTGCCAGCGGTGCTCTCGCAGCCTCAAGGGGTCTGGCGTCTGCGCCGCCGCGACGGCCGAGTCGAAGAAGTCCGACCCAGGGATGTTCGCGTCACGGTGAATGACCCCCGGGTGGCCCTGGCCGCTGCCCAGGAGGGGCTGGGCGTGGTCAGCGGAATCAGGGAGATGGTCGAGCAGCAAGGCACCGCGCTCGTGTCGCTCACCGTGAAGGGGCATACCCTGGAGCCGCGAGACGTCTTCGCGGTGTATCCCTCACGCCGGCAGCTCTCCACGCGGGCGCGCCGGGTGCTGGACTGGGTGATGAAGCACGGCTCGACGGCCCCGTCGGCGAAGCAGCGGGCAACCCGCGCTCACGAGTAGCTGATGACACGGGACATCAGGGGGATGAATGCCGTCATCGGGCTCCTCGGTGTCGAGCGGGCTGCGCTGTCGCGTGCGTCCGCCCCAAGTGCTTGATCTCCCACGAGGAGGAGCGCCACGGCCCTGGTGGGTGATGGGACCGGAGGGGTGGCATGCGTCCTGCTCTATGCCCCCGCGTGCCTCGCCATGGCGGCCTGGGTGTCCTCCCTGGGCTTGCCCCCACTCTTCGGCTTCCCCGGGTCTGAAATGTCCATCTCGGTCCTCAATCGCTCCTGCTTCTCCCTTCCCCACGCGGGCACTTCCACCAGCCAGCCCGTCTCGGCTCCGGTCCAGGGAGTGGAGAGCACTGCCGCGCGCCAGCCGCGCAACGACGTGTGGCAGAAGCTCATGACGGACTCCTTCGAGCCGGCCCCGACCCGGCCAGGAAGCTCTCGCGCGGCGGGCGTGCCCTCGGGGGCTTCATCAACCAGTGACGCGGGGCCCGGCTTCGGCGCGCCCTCCGCTGGGTCCACGCAGCAGGCGAACCCGAGTGAGCCGTGGTTGAGCCGCAACAACGTCGGCTCACCCTACAACAGCAACATGCTGCTCATCGACCCGGGCCAGAAGAGCCAGTACACGTACACGAACACGTTCACCAACAACACGGGCCAGCCGCAGACCGTCACCCTCTGGAACAAGACGGGCGAGAACGGTGGCCCGAATGATGGGCAGAACTTCGACAAGAGCACGCCGAAGACCTTCACCCTGCAGCCCGGCCAGTCGCAGGTCGTGGCGTTCGACACCAACAGCAGCGTGGCGTGGTGCGTGTCCAGGGATGGTACGGCGAATCCCGGCGCGAACTCAGGTCAGACCTGGGGAGAGGCGACGTTCGCGAACGCGGGCACGGGCTGGAGCGGCTACGACACCAGTCAAATCAGCCCCGCGGGCCACAATGGAAACATGTCCATCAAGAACGACGCCGGGGGCGCGACCGTGACGCAGGCCAACGCCTGGCAGACGCCCTCGGATGACCCCGCGGGCCGCGATGTGGGCGTCCCCGCGGGTCCGTTGAACCTGACCACGACCTTCAGCTGACCTGGACGTCGTCGCTCGCTCCGGGCGAGTGCTCAGCGCGTTCCCGTCGCGCGCGGGCTCACCTCGACTGGCAGTTGCTCCGGCTCGCCCGGTTTGACCAGGTGGATGCTGGTGCCGGAGGCCGCGTGCCCGAGGCCGGGCTTGAGCACCTGCTGGGTGTCGTAGTGGCCACCGTTCTGCCTCCGGAACGGGATGACGTCATCGGTGAACAAGCCGTCCAGCCGCGCCTTGAACGCCGCCGCGATGGACGGCCACTGCTCTTCTGTCAGCCGGTCCACGTGATACGCCGTGAATGGCGGCAGGACCTCCATGCCGGGATAGAAGAGGACCCCGTGCTGGATGGGGAAGAGGAGGTCATCCAGGGCGCCGTTGACGCCTCGCTCGGTGTAGTGCGGCGCGCGCCCACCAATCGTGACGGACAGCATGGCGCGGCGGCCCACCAGCGTGCCTTCGCCATAGCGGTCGCCCCAGCGCTCGCCACCGTGTTCGCCTACGCCGTAGGCGAAACCGTAGGCGAAGACCCGGTCAATCCAACCCTTCAGGATGGCCGGCATCGAGAACCACCACATCGGGAACTGGAAGAGCACGGCATCGGCCCAGAGCAGCTTCTCCTGCTCGGCCTCGATGTCCGGGCTCTGAGAGCCGTTGGCGAAGGCGTGCTTCGACGCCCCCACATAGGACAGTCGCTCCCTGGCATCATGGTTCAGGAAATCAGCGCCATCGGCGACCGCCTTCCACCCCATGGCGTAGAGGTCGGAGACGCGGACCTCGTGACCCAGCGCGGTCAGGTGGTTCACGGCGAGGTCCTTCAGCGCCCCGTTGAGTGAACGCGGTTCGGGGTGGGCATAGACCAGCAGGACGTTCATGACGTCCTCCCGGCGCGGCTCACGACGACCTTGCCCAGGTGCTGGCCGCTCGCGAGGTGCTCCCAGGCGGCGCGCGCATCGTCGAAGCCGAACACGCGGTCGATGACGGGCCTGATGCGGGTGTGCTCGAGCGCCGCGACGAAGCGTTCGAACATCGAGACCGAGCCGACGTACACGCCGTGCACGGTCTGCCGCCGGTAGAAGACCGAGTGCAGGTTCACCTCGCCCCGTCCGCCGGTGAGTACGCCGAGCATGCTCATCGTGCCGCCGTAGCGCAGCGCCGCGGAGGACTGGTCGAAGGTGGCCTGGCCACCGACGTCGACCACGAGGTCCACGCCGCGCCCGCCGGTGAGCGCCTTCGCCCGCTCGCCCCACTTCGCCTCGGCCCGGTAGTCGATGACCTCCTCGGCGCCGAGCTCGCGCAGCCTCGCCGCCTTGTCCGCGCTGCTCGACGTCATCAGCACGCGCGCGCCAGCGGCCTTCGCGAGCTGCAGCGCGAACACCGAGACGCCACCGGAGCCCTGGAGCAGCACCGTCTCACCCGGCCGGAGCGACGTGACTTCGAACAGAGCCTGCCACGCGGTGAGCCCGGCGCAGGGGAGCGTCGAGGCCTCCTCGAACGAGTACCCCGCTGGGATGCGCACCCAGCTGTGCTCTGGCAGCACCACCTCTTCGCGAAGCATGCCGTCCACCCCGCTACCGCCGAGCGCGCTGGCGTGGTGCGCGTCGCTCAGCTCGCCGTCGACCCAGTGAGGGAAGAAGTTGGCCATCACCCGGTCGCCTGCCTTCCAGCGCGTGACACCAGGACCCACCTCGATGACCTCGCCGGCGCCATCGGAGGTGGGCACGCGCGGTGACTTGAGGTTCTTCTCGGCGCCCTTCGCGATGAGCACGTCGCGGTAGTTGAGCGACACCGCCTCCACGCGCACCTTCACCTCACCCGCGCCCACGCTGGGCGAGGGACGCTCGGCCCGCGTGAGTGCATCGAACCCCGGCTTCGGCTGCAGCTCCCATGTCTTCATGGTGAAGACGTACGATTCAGGTTATTTCTTCGCAAGTACGCACAAGTTTGGTGAGTACGCACAAAAAGGGAACCATGGCCCGGAAACGCGACGACGATTCGAAGACCAACTGCGCGGTGGAGGCGTCCCTGGGCGTCATCGGCGGGCGCTGGAAGGGCGTGGTGCTGTACTGGTTGTTGAAGGGCACGCACCGCTTCGGCGAGCTGCGCAAGCGGTTGCCGAACTGCAGCCAGCGGATGCTCACCTTGCAGTTGCGCGAACTCGAGGAAGACGGACTGGTGAAGCGCACCGTCTACGCGGAGGTGCCGCCGCGCGTGGAGTACGAACTCACCGCCTTCGGTCGTTCCCTGGAGCCGGTGCTGATGGGGTTGCGGGAGTGGGGTGAGAAGTACAAGCGCCGGTTGCAGCGCGCGGCCTGAGCGCACCGGGCCTGCCCACCCGACCGCATCATTGGGTCCAGCCCGCCGCTACAGCGTCACCCGGTGCTCGGCGTCCGGTCTCCGGATGATGAGCTCCGAGAGCTCCACCAGCCGAGGCTCCGGCCCCGCGAGGAACCGGCCGCGCACGACGGCGGGGTCGTTGTAGTACCAGGGCCCCCCCACGTAGGCGGACACCACCTGGAAGCAGCGGTCCTCGATGTTCGGGTACTCCAGCTGGATTCGGGGCCGCTCGGGCGTCAGCTCCAGCGACTCTCGCGGCGCGCTGATGAACGCCTTGGAGAACATCGCGATGAACTGTCCTTCCACGGCGACGGGCTGGCCGTCGTACCGCTGGGCTTGTGCGAGGAGCGCCTCGACCGAGATGGGAGTTTCCATGGGGTTTGTCAGTACCAGTGGAGCACCTTGACGGCCTGACCGGTGAAGATTTGCGAGAACTCCGCTTCCGACTGGAAGTACTGGATGCCCCAGGGGTTTCGCACCGCCACCACCTTGACCCCGCTTCTGACGGTGACGCCGTCGATGACCACCGCATGCAGCGGATGGGTGGGATTGTTGGTCTTGATGACGGCGATGGCTGGGTTGCCGCCCTGTGTCGCCGACGCGAGGTCCGCCACCTTCCAGCCTGTCTTGGCTTCAGCGGCGACCCTGTTCCACTTCAGCATCTCCACCATCTTCTCGATGGTGGTGCCCGAGGGGCCCGCCCCCTTGAGCATGTCCTTGAGGAGGGTCGGACTGACGGGCCCGCCCATGCTGGCAATCATCTCGCAGGAGACCGGGCCGCAGGTCGGCGCCGGCCCCTGGAAGGAGAGGGGCCTGCCGGGCGAAGCGGCCCTCGGCGTGACGCCCTGGATGCCCTGGTCGGGGAGCTGGGCCAGCTTCGTGGGCTTGGAGCCCAAGAGCGCGGCGTCCGTGAGGACTCCCTCCGCGAGCAGCTCGCCATCCTTCCCGAGCACGACGACCCGGGGGCTGCCTCCCACGAGCTCGGAGATCTTGACCGTGCCGCCGTTCTGCAGCTGGGCCTCGATGGCCACCGCCGCGCCCACGGTCTTCTCTCCGGTGCGCGCGCCACGGATGATGGTGACCGCCCGGATGCCCGTCGTCCCCAGTGACAGGGCCGACAAGCCCACCGACACCAGGCCCATGGCCATCATCGTGTCGGCCGCCTTCTGCTGCGCCGGGTCGACGACGTTGTTCGCGCCCTGGGTCAGAGAGAGCATCGAGCCCTCCTGATACATCTTGAGGCCGCTGACGGCGCCATACGTCGCGAGCGACGTCTCCAGCGCGATGACTCCGGCGACACCCACCGGCGAGGTGGGCGGGAAGATGGTGAGCACCAGCAGGCCAACCGTCGCCGCGCCCATGACGATGGCCTGGGCGATTTCCCACCGCTGCGCGGAGGCAATCTCGTCGAGGACCTGCTGCTGGACCTCCGGCGTCGCCAGCAGCATCAGGTCCTGGACGATGGGACGCAGGAGCAGGTAGTCGAAGTCCGCCGAGTCGATCTTCGTCTTGAAGAGGTCGTAGTCGGCCTGACGCTTGTCGATGCTGGAGATGATTCTCGCCAGCAACGCCGCGGGTGACCGGTTCGTCGAGAAGATGTCGAGCGGCAGGATGTCGTACCGGGCCGGGCCCAGCTCATCCAGATAGGGCCTGAGAGTCTTGACGGCCTGCATCGCCTGCTGGGCGGATTCGTAGCCCGTGAACTTGTTCGGGTCGGCGACCGTGCTCTCCGCGTCGGGCCCCTCGTGGAGCCGGGGGGCGGGGTTCGCGGACTCCGCCTGGGCGTGTTCCTGGAGCGATGAGACAGGGCTGCGCGCCGGCGCGACGAACGCGGGGCGGTTGCGCCACCGGTCCTCTGCCTGCACCAGGGCGTGGCACCCGGTGCAGGCGCGGTAGCGGCCTTCAATCTGCTGCTCGTAGACCCACCCGAGCAGCGGGTTGTCCGTCCTGGCCCACTTGTCGAAGGTGAGCATGGTCATGCCCCCCTCGCTGGCCGCCAGCATCCCCAGCTCGTTGGCCCGGCTGGCCATCACCTGGCCCTGGACCTGATTGGCGCTGAGCTTCTCGGTGAAGAACTTCTTCCATTCCTCCAGGCGGGCCTTGTTGCTGTCCATCCGCAGCTTGCCCGCCTCCTTCACGCGCTGCTTGAACTCCGCCAGCGACGTCGCCGCGGTCAGCGTCGTCATGCCGCTCTTCGCGGAGAGCTTGACCGTCGTCTGGCCGCGAAAGAGGGTGACGGGGTTCAGCTGGCCGGGGGCGATGGAGAAGCCGAACTGGAAGGCCTCGGCGGCGACCTCGTTCGACTGGATGTCGAAGCGGACGCTGTTGCTCGCCGCGTCGATGACGACGTTGGCATCGAACTCGCCGTCGACGATGTCGCACTGGGTGAGCTGGTAGGAGACCGGCCCCGTGCTGGCGTGGAACGTAATCGTGTTGTCCGCGCAGGCGATCTCCACGAGCGACACGCCGGACGCGGGCGCGCCCCCCTTCCTCCGCAGCGTGTGCCCCGCACCGCCCTGTTGCGCGACATGCGCCAATTCGTGCGCGAGCAGATGCCGGCCCGCGCGCGTGCCCGGGTTGTACTCGCCTTGATTGAAGTAGATGTGGGTTCCGTGGGTGAAGGCGCGCGCTCCCAGGGAGCTGTTCATCCGGGCCGCGTGGTCATCCGTGTGGATGCGGACCCGGTCGAACGGGGTGCCCATCGACGCGCCCAGCTGTCCTCCGAGGGCCGTCGGGAGCTGCTGCCCTCCCGACGACCCGCTCAGCTGGCTCTGCAAGTCGGGGGCGGGCGCGGTGGCCCCGGAGTCGGCTTTGCGCTGGAGGGTTCCTTCCGGCTCCTCTTCCGCGCACTTGCCGCACTTGCGCTGGATGAGAGGCGAGGGGCCTTCCTCGTCCTCGCACGTCGAGCACTTGCGCTGGATGCGGTCTCGCATCGTGGACTGGGAGGCTTGTGCGTCGCCTCCCCCCACCACGCGGTCCGCCACGGCGTCGGCCTCGCGCTCCAGGGCATCATCGGGGGCGCCGATGCGAAGCTTGGGGTGGATTCTCGGCGTCGGGGGCATGACGCTGATGCGGGCGAAGTCGAACCGGGGCCCCGGGTCTGTCGGCTCCGCCTGTCGTGCCTGGGAGGAGCGCCGCGGCTCGGTCTTCGCGGCGGGAGCCCGAGCCGCGGACGGCTGGGGCTTACGGTCGAACGCGAACATGAGGCCCTCCAGGAAGGCTCATGCCAATTCTACTCACTCTCCGAGTGAATTCATACGGAGCCTGTCTGGGACCTCACCCTGGAGGTGAGATGGGGAGGGCGCGCTCATTCCCATCCAGGTGAAGAGGCGCTCCAGCGCGAGCGTCCGCTCCGGCTCGGCGAGGCGGCTGATGCTGGAGCCGTGGTTGCCTTGCGGGGCGAAGTAGCGGAACGAGTCGTTCCTCGCGCGCACGGAGAAGGCCGCGGCGGAGTAGGGGTCATTCTCCCCGTAGATGAAGAGCATCCGCTCGCCGTGATTGCGGACCCAGTGCTCCACTCGGAGCATGGCGCCCCAATCGAACGGCTCCGTCACGGGGAAGCTCAAGTACAGGTCCGGCGTGTTCTCCCCGGGATAGCGCAACAGCCCGCGCAGGTGTCGGGTGGGGAAGCGTGACCAGCCAATCTGCGTCGCGGCCTGGTAGTAGGCGTACTCGAGTGGCGCGATGAAGCGGTCCGAGTAGGTGTAGGCCACGCCGACGACGGCGTTCAGGAAGGCGAAGGTCTGCGCCGCCGGCGCGCCGGGCGCGGGGATGCGCGGGCACGCGGTGGACGCCGTGCCGTATTGCCAGAAGTAGAAGGACGTCTCGACGGCGGAGAACTCCAGCGCGCGGTCCGCGCCGCCGACCACCGTGAAGGTGGTGTTGAACTGCGTGGCCAGCGCCTCCACGAAGGGGAGCAGCTCCTCGCGGCGTCGCAGCACATCCACCTGGAAGGCCTCCAACTTCGCGCGGCAGTCTTCATCCCCCACCTGTGCGAGGAAGTGGACATAGCGACCGTCGCGCAGCCCGTGGCTGCTGGGCGCGACGTACGGCACGGTGGCGTCCACGTCATCCGGGTAGAGGTAGCGGTGATACACGGCCGCGACGCCGCCCTTGCTTCCACCCGTGGAGAGCCAGCGCGCGGGGTACAGGGGCTTGAAGGCCTGGACGGCGCGGTGACTGTCGCTCGCGGCCTGGGAGAGGGTGAGCATCCGCAAGTCCCGGGACTCGGGTAGCGAGACACCCATGAAGCGGTGCTCCACGGAGAGCTGGTTGGCGCCGAGCAGCGCGGTGGGCTCCGCCTGCGAGGGTGTGCTTGCGACGATGTAGCCCTCGGTGGAGAGCACCATGGGCGCGTCCACCGAGCGGTGCAGGAGCGTCATCCGGAGCTGGAAGCGCTCCCCGAGCGGGCGCTCGTGGTCCAGGGGCTGCTCGAAGCTCAGCACGAAGAAACGTGTGCCCGGGAAGGGAGAGGGCTGCTCGAGGACGACGGTGAGCCCGGGGATGGACTGGAGCTGGGTGAGGATGTCCTCGGGCTGTGCCGTAGTCTCCTGAGTGGCCGACGCCTGCTCCGCTGGCTCCGGGGCGTCAGGCTCCGCGAGAGATGAATCACCACACGCGTGCAGCAACACGCTCATGGCCAGCAGCCATGGCGTCCTATGAATCTTCATCATGCGATGCACCTGGGGGTCGAGGTGCCGTTCAAATGCCTCGCGGATGTCCCCATATCGGACCCGCTGGATATCGCGTCCGGCGAAGGCGGTGCTGGCTCAGGAGAGGGAGCAGCGTCGTGCCGCTTTCCGAGGGCGCCAGCTTGCACACCGCGTCACTCATCGCGCGGCGAGGTGCTCAGGCTCATGGGCTCCGGAGGTGGCGGTCGTGTCTCGGTATTCGCCAGTCGCTGGAGCGGCACGACGAGTGACCGGGCCCCATGGGTCAGCACGGGCAGGGCCACGAAGGGGTGGAGGACCGCTCCCAATCCGGTCTGGAGATGGAGCACCCGGTTGAACCGGCGATGGACGCCCGCGTCGGTCGATGAGCGCTCCATCAACTGACGGATGTACCAATGCAGCGCGCCCAGGCCTGGGGCCCGTTCGCCCGTGGCCTGTGGATACTGGAGGTCCATGCTCGTGCTCATGAACCAGGGCAGCCGGATGACTTCGGGAAGTCGCCGCCGGAAGTGCTGGGCGAGGCCGGTGAGGTCACCACGGTGGGCCTGCTCGCGCAGGCAGGTGTCCAGCAGCTCCGCGCCCAGTCCCGCCACGGACATGCCCTGGCCGAAGAGTGGATTGAAGGCACAGGCGGCGTCTCCCAGGACCACCAGTCCCTCGGGAAACCGGGCCAGCCGCTCGTAGTGCCGCCAGCGGGTGTCCTTCACCTTGTGCGTGGTGAGGGGCCCCAGGGGCCTGGCGTCGCGCAGGTAGTCGTACAGGTCCGGACGGCTCAACGAGCGGGCGAACTCGAGGAAGCCCTCGGGCTCGGTGGGCGCGTGGTCTCCGAAGTAGCCATTGAGGGTGACCAGCCACCTGCCACCCTCCACGCTGGAGATGAAGCCCGCGCGCCAGGTCGAGGGAGGGCGGGGGTACTGCATGAGCGCCTTCCATTCGCGGTGGAAGCGGGGAGGGGGCGCATAGAGACCCGAGGTATAGGCGAGGTCCACCTGGACCTGCTCCTCCTCCGGACGCGCATGGCCGAGTGCCTCCAGCCAATGAGGCATGCGCGAGCCCCGACCGCTCGCATCCACGACGAGGTCCGCCTCCCAGGACTCATCGCCCTGGGCTGTCTTCACGCGGAGGCCCGTGACGCGACCGCCGCGCTCGTCGGCGAGCAGGCCCTCGACGGAGCACCCCTCGCGGAACTCCACGTTGGGCCGCTCCTTCACCCGGCGCAGCACGTTCCACTCGAGGAGGGTTCGCGTGCAGAGCAACAGGGGGATGCCGCTGGTGTAGCGCTTCTTCCAGACGCCGAAGTGGTGCCAGGCGACGTCGCGGCTCGAATCGATGAGCTCGGCTCCCTGTTCCTGGAGCTGCTCGAAGAGGCCTGGAAAGGACTGGTCGAGGATGCGACGGCCCGTATCCAGCAGTACGTGGAGGTGCACCCCCTGCGGGAGGCCCTTCCGGGGGACAGGCCCCTCCGCTCGGAGGTCCCGCTCCACGAGGATGACCTTCTCGAAGTGGTCCGCGAGCACCCGTGCGGCGAGCAGTCCCGCCATGCTGCCGCCGATGACCACGGCACCGCCCAATCCGCGCCCCGCCATGTTCATGCTCCTGTTGTGAGAGGATATCTCTCCGGTCCAAGTCCTGGCCCGAGGCATTCCACGTCGGTGGTCTGACATCCGGGCAGTGGGTGGAGGTGCTACCGGAGGATGTCTGCTTCGAGGAGCCGCGTGCGCGGTTTCGCCGCGATGCGTGTCATGTCCAGCAGGGTGTTGGTGAGCTGACGGAGGGCGCTCTCCGTCTCCAGGGGGTTCACATCATGAAGCGTGTCATTCCGAGTACCGCCATCCTCCTGCTGCTCATGGGTGGCATGGGCGCGTGCAAGTGCGGGGAGCCTTCGGACCTGTCCAGGGCCGGGCTCCGGGAAGCCCAGGTCTGTTCCACGCCTGGGGAGGGCGGGGCCCTCTCCGCGTGTCCCCGGCTCTGCGACGCCGTGGGACAGCTGCCCGCGCCTCCACCTCGGGAGGGGCTGACGCGCGACCTCATCGCGACGGCGCTGGACGTGAAGCTGGGCGCGATGCGCGGCACGGCCACGCTCCAGGTGGGTGAGTCGAAGGAGCCGGGGCTGTCGTTGATGGTGGGCACGCTGAACATCACCGGTGTGCGGGGGCGCTGCGGCGACCTGAAGTACACCGTGAAGGACGGGCGGCTCGACATCGGTGTGCAGGAGTGGGCGACCACCGTGGTCGTCGACTACACGTTCTCCTCGACGGAGAAGACCGACGGGTACCGGCGCACGGGGACCACGTACACGTGGCCGGCCTTCTGCGGGAACCTGTTTCCCTGCCATCCCTCACCCGACGACGGGGTGAAGTTCTCGCTGCGGCTCGGAGACCTGCCGGAGGGGCAGGTGGCGGTGTATCCGAAGCAGGTCGCGGGCGATGTCCCGGCGTACATGCTGGGATGGGCCGTGGGGGCCTATACGGAGCGACCGCTGGGCGCCACGCGCGCGGGGACGCAGGTGTCCGTCTGGTATCTGCCGGGCGAGGAAGAGGCCGCACTGGCGGGCACGCGCCACCTGCGGGACGCGATGGACTTCTTCGAGACGCGGTATGGGCCGTATACCTTTGGCGACAAGGTCGGCTCGGTGTCGGCGAACTGGGGGCCCAATGCCAAGGGGGGCATGGAGCACCATCCGTTCTGGCATCTGGCTTCGGAGTCGATGGGGGACAGTCTGGTGCATCACCATGAGGCGGCGCATGGCTGGTATGGGAATGGGGTGCGCATCCAGTGCTGGGAGGACTTCGTGCTCTCGGAGGGGACGACGGACTACCTCACGGCCCGCGCGGTGCGCGCCACCGAGGGCGAGGAGGCGGAGGCGAAGCTTTGGGAGTCGAGGCGCAAGACGCTCGAGGCGCTGGTGGTCCGGCGCGACACGGTGGTCCTGCCGGACGCCACGTGCAATGCGATTGACATGAGCACGCACCCGCTCGCCTCTGGGCTGCCCTATCTGAAAGGAAGCCTCTTCTTCCATGAGCTGGAGAAGCAGGTGGGCACCGCCGCGCTGGACAGCGTGCTGGCGCGCTTCTACCAGCTCCACGTGGGCAAGGCCGCGCGCATGCAGCAACTGCTCGACTTCGTGAAGTCAGAGACCGGCCATGACCCCGGGCCGCTCGCGCAGGGCTGGCTGCGAGGGCTGGGCGTCCCCGCCACGTCGCCCATCACGTCGGGGCCCAAGCCGTGACGCGAGCCTCGCTACAGCTCCGGGAACTTCGCCTGGCACAGGGCCTTTGTCTCCGCGACCAGTTTCTCCAGGGCGTGAAGGCGAGGCCGCAAATGACTGGCGTCCGCCCCAAGGGATGCGAGGACTTCGGTGACGATGGCTGAGAAGCGAGCGGGAGCGACGGGGAAGTCAGCGACGAGGGGGACCGAGCGCTTCTCGTTGATGCAGTAGCGGGCGTTGAGGGCAAACAACGCCTGGACCATCATGGCGACGGAGCGAAAGAAGCATCCAGAGACGTAGAACACGTCTCCGCGCCCGATGGCCTTGTGGCTCGTCTCCAGCGCGAAGCCGGCTTCCCAGACAGCGCGCTGGAGGATGGATTTCATCAGCGCCTCGGGATACGGCGTCGTCAGCGCTTGGAGTCTGGCGAAGGCTCCGTGAGGGTCGACAAGGGGCCGCGCGAGGTGCGCTTCTCCCATGTAGATGTGGCTGTGGAAGGCATGGGGATGGCCCGGCTGATAGTGCGAGGTCCAGATGCCTTGCCGGCAGTCCGCGATGACCTGTTCCACCTTCGACACATCCCGGTAGAGCCAGTCCACGCGAACGCCTCGGATGTCGAGCCAGGCGCCCCCATTGATCCACGGGCCCCAGCCACCCAGGTCGGTGACGGCATCAGCACGGTGGTGGTCGTCCACTTCCAGGGCGAGCGCGCGCAGCTCGAGCAGGGAGGGAGGACGCTCCGGGTGGTAGTAGATGCCCAGGTCGATGTCGGACGTCGCGTCCGCGTCTCCCCGTGCCTGGGAGCCTCCGAGCACAACGGCGAGGACGCCGTTGATTCGCCCAAGACGCTCCGCGACTTCACGTGCGAGTTCTTGCGGGTCCTGCATGAGGCCTACTCTCCTTCCGTGCATGCGGACGATGTCTTGGCGAGCTAGGGACGAGGCGGTGCCCAGATGGCGCTGTGGGCCTCTGGTGCGTCGGGGGATTCCTGCGCGGTGTAGAAGTAGGCGGCGACCGCGGCGCGCCCCCGGCCCTCGGGACACTCCAGTGGGGCGGGGTGGCCATGCCAGTGCGTGTCGCCATGGGCCATCACGACCAGGCGGTCCAGGAGCGGCGCGATGCGCGTCTCGCATCGGGAGAGGTCGGCACTCCACAACTCGAGGTCGCCGCCCCACGCGGACTCCCAGCCGGGGTTCAAGTAGTAGAGGACGGTGAGTCGCCGTGAGAGCGCGCGGAAGCGGTCGCGGTTGAAGTCGGCATGCAGCGCGAGGTGGCCCCCGCGCAACGTCAGGTGCAGCCCGGCGCCCCGGAAGTGTGGGTCCGCGATGAGCCCCTGCACGCCGGTGAGGGTCTCCAGGAAGTCGATGAACGACATGCTGGAGAACTCCGAGAGCAGGTGCCGGAGCGCTCCGGGCACGTCCTCGAACGCCTTGCGCTGAAGCTGTCCCAGGCGAGCCGCCTGTTCCGGGTGGTCCCGACGCTTCCATGTGGCCTCGGTCGCTCCCGGGAAGACGTCGGCCAGTCCGGTCGCCAGCGGCTCTCCGAGGAAGCCATCGATGACGACGTGGGGATGGGGCCGAGCACCGCCGTAGCGGTCACGATGGGCCAGCGCGAGCGCTCGGAGGGCTGTCCGGCTGAGAAAGAAGCTGGGCCCCCGCAGGGGGCCTTCATCGAGGGTCGCGACGCTCACGGATGCTCCTCCACTACCACAGGCCTCGAGCGCCGACGCGCCACCTGCCAGCCGACCAGGATTCCCGCTCTCCAGGCAAGGATGCGAGCGCGCCCGTTCGCTGCACGCCGGAGCCCGTTGGCTGCTCCCGCTCGGACGTGGTCCCGGTTCGAGCGTAGAATCCACTGGCCGTGGAATCCACCTCTCCCGTCGCGAGTCCCGTCCTGTTGTCCTCCGCCGCGACACGCCGGCCGGCACCCTCCGCGTCCGCGCTGCCCGCGCTGCGCGAGTTGGTTCGCAGCCTGCCGTGGTTGATGCTCATCTTCGCCGTGCCGGGCATCATCACCGCCAGCCACACGTGGTTCTACGCTCAGGCCAAGGACCCCACGTACCCCTTTACCCGGGCGCTGGTGATGCAGGTGCCGCCCTGGCAGTACTGGGCGTTCGTCACTCCGCTCATCCTCGCGCTCGGACGACGGTTTCGCCTGGAGCGCGGCGTCTGGCACCGGAGTCTCGCGGTCCATCTGACTTCCCTCGCCGCGGTCATGGTTCCCTACGCGACGCTCATCTACTTCCTCTCCCGGGCCGTGGGAGAGAGGTTGATCAGCGACGGCACACTGGGCCAGCTGCTGCCACTGCTGATGGCCAAGTACGTCGTCACGAGCCTGCTCATTTATGGAGGCATCGTCGCCATCGGCTCCGCCGTCGAGTACCACCGCCGCTACCGCGAGGGCGAACTGGCCCAGTCCCAGCTCGAGACGCGACTGGTCCATGCGCAGCTCGACGCGCTGCGCGCCCAGCTCCATCCGCACTTTCTCTTCAACACGCTCAACGCCATCTCCGTCCTCGTTCGCAAGCAGGACACCACGGGCTCCATCCGCATGCTCACCGGTGTCAGCGAGCTGCTGCGCATGGCGCTCAACAGCACGGGCCGCCAGCTCGTTCCCTTCCACGAGGACGTCGACTTCCTGGAGCGTTATCTCGACATCGAGCAGACGCGCTTCCAGGACCGGCTCCAGGTGGTGCGCGCCATCGACCCCGCCACGCTCAGTGCGCTCGTGCCCAGCCTCATCCTCCAACCACTGGTGGAGAACGCCATCAAGCATGGACTCGCCACCCGCTCCAGCGCGGGACGCGTGGAGCTGCGTGCCTCGCGCGAGGGTTCGCGGCTGGTGCTGGAGGTGCTTGATGACGGCCCCGGGCTGGCTCCTGGCTGGGACCAGCATGACGGATGCATCGGGGTCGCCAATGTGCGCGCCCGCCTGCATCAGCTCTACGGCGAAGGTCATGTCTTCACGCTGGAGAACCGCTCCGGAGGCGGCGTGCGCGCCCGTCTGGAGCTGCCCTTCCAGGCCGCTTCGTCAGAGGCGCTCGCGTCATGAACGCGGCCGCCGCCATTCGCACGCTCGTCGTGGATGACGAGCCCCTGGCTCGCGAGGGCCTGCGCCTGTTGCTGGCAACGGACCCCGAAGTCAGCGTGGTGGGCGAGGCCGGTAACGGCCCGGAGGCCGTGCGTCTCATCCGCGAGCAGCGGCCAGACCTGGTCTTGCTCGATGTGCAGATGCCCGAGCTCAACGGCTTCGAGGTGCTCTCCCATCTGGGGCCTGGCGAGGTGCCCGCGGTCATCTTCGTCACCGCGTATGACCGTTATGCCCTGCGCGCGTTCGACATCCACGCGCTCGACTACCTCCTCAAGCCCTTCCGAGACGACCGCTTCCACGACGCCATTGGCCGCGCCAAGGCCCAGATTCGCCTGACGCGGATGTCCGACCTCAGTCAGCGGCTGATTTCCGTGCTCTCCACCTACGGCGAGCGTGAGGGCACTCCCGTCCCGGCGCCCACGCCCGCACCCCCCGAGCGGTGGGTGCGCCGACTCGCCATCCGCGACTCGGGACGCGTGGTGTTCCTCGACGTGGACGAAATCGAATACATCGAGGCCGCCGACTACTACGTGCAGATTCACGCGGGCGGGAAGGCCTACCTCCATCGCGAGACGATGCAGGGCCTGGAGGCTCGCCTGGACCCGGAGCGCTTCATGCGCATCCACCGCTCGGCCATCGTCAACTCGAGTCGCATCCGTGAGCTGCGCAGCGAGGGCCGCAGGGACTTGGTTGTCGTGCTCACCGGCGGCACGGAGTTGCGCGTCGCTCGCAGTCACCGCGAGAAGTTCCAACACCTGCGCTGAGCCGCGCTGCTCGCGGCACGGCCCCCTCGACCTTCACGAGAGCCGCATGGCTCGTTCGCCGCCCGCCGTCATGTGCCGCGACTCGTCGATGCGTCGTCGCCCTGCGCGAGAGCCGCGTTGCCCGTTCGCCGCCTGCCCTCATGTGCCGCGACTCGTCGGTGCGTAGTCGCCCGACACGTGGCCCGTTCACCGCAGCTCCATCAAGTGTCGTGACTCGCCGGTGCGTCGTCGCGCCCCGCACGTGGCCCGTTCGCCGCACGGTGGTGCCGGTTCGCCGCATGCCCGTCCCCACCGGCTGAACACTCCGGCCGAGCGGCGCTCGCGCGGGCACTCTGCCTTCCGTCACCCAGTCACCCACGGAGGCACCCCATGCCGCGCAGGTCCTTTGTTTCCTCGTTGCTCGCCCTTGGTCTGACGTTCGCTCCTGCCCTCGCAAGCGCTGGCGAAGGTGCCGAATGCGCCCAGGGCAAGCTGTCGCTCCAGTCCGTCGTCGACAAGCACCTCCAGGCCATGGGCGGCAAGGCGCGCCTCAAGGCCGCGAAGACCTACCAGTTCACCGTCGTCGCCACGGAGGGCAGCACCGTCACGACCACGAACGTGCGGCGTGCCCGCCCCAACCTCATGCGCCACGACACGGACAAGAACGGCACATCCTTCACCAAGATGTTCGACGGCAATCAGGGCTGGACGGTGGAGGGCTCTGCCGCGCCACAGCGGCTGGACAAGGAGAAGAACACGGCGCTGGCCGAGGGCGCGCACTTCGATGACGCGCTGCTGGACCCGAAGGCCCAGGGCGTCTCGCTGGCGATGGACGGCGCGGACGACGTGAACGGCACTCCCACGTTCAAGCTGGTCCTCACCCGTGGCACCACCACCCAGGTTCGCTTCATCGACCAGAAGTCCTTCCTGGAAGTGCGCCGCACCTACGCCGGAATCCATGCGGGCAAGGCGTACAACAAGGCCATCACCTTCTCCGACTTCCGCGGCGTGGACGGCATCATGGTGAGCCACCGCGTGAAGTGGGAGGGCGACGGCCAGCAGGGCGAGAAGGTCATCCAGGGCGCTCGCTATGACGCGCCCATCGAAGCCTCCGTCTTCAAGCTGTCGCCCCCGCGCAGCTAGCTGTTCCCCATGCCCGTGCTCCCGAGGGTGCTCAGCGCACCCTCGGGAGTGCCCGGTCTGGGCACTCCACCTCCCTCATCCATGTCTGGCGTATGGCCACTTCTTCCGTCCTCCTTCTCGCGCTCATCGCCACGTCCGTTCAGTCCGAGCTCCCTCCTGTCGCCGCGCCATCCAGGGTGGAGGACGCGATGCTCGCCCCTGTTCCACCCGCCGCGCAGCAGGTGAAGACCTGGGACGAAGCGCTGGCCCTGGTGCGTGAGCGGTCCACGGACCTGCGCGGCGTGGAGGCAGGGGTGCGGCGTGCGAGTGGCCGGTGGCGCCAGGCGCTGTCGGTGCTGCTGCCCAATGCACGCGTCCAGGCCAGCGTGGCCCTGGACGTGCTCAACCCCGACACTCCCGCGGTGAACCCGGGACAGGGGACGGGGGCTGGCGTGAGCGGGCGCACGCCCACGGTGCCACTGGGGACCGTCTCCGCGACGCTGACGCAGTCGCTGGTGGACCTGAGCGCGTGGCGAGGGCTGTCGTCGGCCCGGGCCTCGGAGGCGGGCGCGGTGGCGAGCCTCCAGGACGTCCGGCGTCGCCTCACGCTGGGCCTGGCCCAGGCGCTGGTGGCCACCGTCGCCGCCGAGCGCGCCGCCGAAATCAACCGAGTGGGCCTGCGGCGGGCCCTGGAGAGCGAGGCCCTCACCCAGCGCATCTTCGAACTGGGCGCGGGCACTCCCTTGGACGTGGTGCGCGTGAGTCAGGACGTGGCGGTGGCGAGGAGCGTGCTCATCGCCGGTGACGAGCAGCTGCGACAGGCTCGCGAGTCGCTGGGGCTCTCACTGGGCTTCGGCCACGCGGTGGGGGTCGACCCGACCTTCAACCTCCAGGGGTTGGTGGAGCAGACACGCCAGGACTGCGCGCCGCTGGAGCGCCTGGACGCGCGCGCGGATGTGTTGGCGGCGCGGGCACAGGTGGAGTCCGCGCGCGACAGCCGGCGTCAGGCCTCCGCGGGCTACCTGCCCACGCTGGGCGTCTCCAGCACCCTCTTCGGTCTCACCACGGACCCGGGCTTCGGTCGGTTCGCTACCTGGAATGTCGCCGCCGTGCTGTCGGTGCCCCTCTGGGAGGGAGGCGGACGCGAGGGCCTGGTGCGTGAGCGCACGGGCATGGAGGAGCAGTCCGCCGCGGCGCTGGAGGGCGCGCACCGCGACGTGGCCCTGGAAGTGGCCCAGGCACGGCGCGGTGTGGAGGTCGCCGAGGCGCTGGTGAAGACGGCTGTCGAGTCGAGAGCGCTCGCGGAGCGGACCGACACGCTCACCCGCCGTTCTTTTGAAGTGGGCCGTGGCAGCAGCCTCGAGCTGGTGCAGAGCGGAGCGGCCCTCCGCCAGGCGGAGCTGAACCTGGTGCTGCGTGAATTCGAGCGAGTCCAGGCACGCCTGGCCGCATTCCTGACGGAGGCCCGGTGCGACTGGTGAAGTGGGTGCGTCCCCTCAAGGCGCTGAAGAAGTCGGTGTGGCGTGTGGTGGTGCTGTCGGCGGTGGCGGGCTGCTCGGGTCAGAAGGCGGCTCCGGCGGCGCCTCCGCCTCGCGAGGTGGCGGTGGTGGTGCTGGCGCCCCAGGAGGTGCGGGACACCAGCGAGTACCTGGGCTCACTGCTGTCGCGGCGAAGCGTGACGGTGCTGCCGCAGGTGGCGGGCTCTGTGCGCCGCATCCCCGTGCGCCCCGGACAGCAGGTCGCGGAAGGCGCGCCACTGGTGGAGGTGGACGCGAGAGAGGAGTCGGCGGCGCTCGACAGCGCCCAGGCCCAGCTCAGCGCGTCACAGGTGAACCTGGAGCTGTCGCGCCGCACGCTGGCCCGTACGGAGGCGCTCCATGGGGAGGGCCTCGCGAGTGTGCAGGAGCTGGAGGGCGCCCGGGCCCAGGTGCAGGCCGCCGAGGCCGCCGCGCGCTCCTCCGTCGCGCAGGTGACGCAGCGTCAGGTGCAGCTCCAGCTCAACGTGGTGCGTGCCCCCTTCGCCGGCACCGTGGGTGACGTGCTGGTGCGCGTGGGAGACTTCGTCAGCGCCTCCACGGAGTTGACCAGCGTGGCGCAGGCGGACGTCCTCGAAGTGAGCGTCTCCGTGCCGTCATCCCGCGCGCGCTCGATGAAGCTGGACACGGTGCTGGAGGTCCTCGACGCCCAGGGCAGGGTGGTGCTCACCAGCTCCGTCTTCTTCATCGCGCCCCAGGCCGACCCGCGCACCCAACTGGTGGAGGTGAAGGCCGCCTTCCGCAACACCGTCGGCCTGCGCCCCAGCGAGTTGGTGCGCACGCGCATCGTCTACTCCCACCGTGACGCCCTGCAGATTCCGGCGCTCGCGGTGGTGCGCCAGAGCGGCCAGCCCTTCGCGCTGGTGGTTCAGGAGCAGGAGGGCCGGACGGTGGTGGCGCGCCGGCCCATCACCCTCGGTGCGCTGGGGGACAGGACCTACGTCGTGGAAGGAGGCCTCAAGGCGGGAGACCTCGTGGCCGTCTCGGCCATCCAGGCCCTGCGCGACGGCATGCCCGTGACGGTGAAGGCCACCGCATCCGCACCGCGCGCGGAGGCCGTGAAGAACGACCTTCGCGAGAGCCGTCGCTGAACCCAGGGGACTCAAGCGCACCATGTTCATCGACTTCTTCATCCGCAGGCCCGTCTTCGCCATCGTCTGCTCCATCCTGCTGACGCTGGTGGGGGCCATCGCCATCCCGACGCTGCCCATTGCTCAATACCCGGACCTGGCACCCCCGCAGGTGACGGTGACGGCCAACTATGTCGGCGCCAGCGCCGAGGTCGTGGAGAGCGCCGTCACCATCCCGCTGGAGCAGGAACTCAACGGCGTGGAGGGCATGCGCTACATCACCTCCACCAGCAGCAACGACGGCTCAAGCCAGATCGTCATCACCTTCGAGTCCACACGCGACATCGAGGTGGCCGCCGTCGACGTGCAGAACCGGGTCAGCCGCGCGGCCTCGCGCCTGCCCTCGCAGGTGAACCAGACGGGCATCGTCGTCAACAAGGCCTCCAGCCAGATTCTGCTGTCCGTGGCGCTCTTCAGCCCGGACGACCGCTACGACGTGAAGTTCCTCAGCAACTACGCCGACGTGAATCTCAAGGACGCCATCAAGCGCGTGCGAGGCGTCGGTGAAGTCCGCATCTTCGGCGAGCGCAAGTTCTCCATGCGCCTGTGGTTGGACCCCACGGAGCTGGCGCGGCGCAAGCTCACCCCGCAGGACGTGACGCGTGCGTTGCAGGAGCAGAACCTCCAGGTGGCCGCGGGCCAGGTGGGCCAGCCTCCGTCCGCGGCGGACCAGCCCTACCAACTCTCTGTGCGGGCCCGAGGGCGACTGGTGGAGCCGGAGGAGTTTGGTGACATCGTCCTGCTGCGCCAGCATGACGGCAAGAGCGTCCGGGTGAAGGACGTGGGCCGCGTGGAGATGGGCGCGGAGAACTACAGCACGCTCTTGCGCTTCGACGGGAAGCAGGCGGTGGGAATCGTCACCTTCCAGTTGCCCACCGCCAATGCCCTGGACGTGCGTGACGCCGTCTTCAAGGAACTGGAGCGGTTGTCCACGCAGTTCCCTCCGGGCATGACGTACCGGACGGGCACGGACACCACGCTCGCGGTGCGCGCCACCGTCCATGAGGTGCTCCGAACCTTGGTGGAGGCGGTTGTCCTCGTCATCCTCGTCATCTTCCTGTTCCTGCATGGCTGGCGCAGCGTGCTCATCACCGCCCTCACGCTTCCCGTCTCGCTGGTGGGCACCTTCGCCTTCGTGCGGTTGATGGACTTCTCCATCAACACCCTCACCTTGTTCGGCCTCACCCTGGCCACGGGCCTCGTCGTCGATGACGCCATCGTGGTCATCGAGAACATCGAGCGGCTCATGGTGGAGCGGAAGCTGTCGGCCGCGGAGGCCGCTCGCGAGGGCATGAAGGAGGTGGCGGGCGCGGTCATCGCCATCTCCATCGTGCTGGTGGCGGTGTTCGTCCCGGTGGCGCTCTTTCCTGGCACCACGGGCGCCATCTACCGCCAGTTCGCGCTGACCATCGCCGCCTCGGTGGCGCTCTCCACCTTCTGCGCCTGCACGCTCACTCCCGCCTTGAGCGCGCGGATGCTCGTGCACCACACAGGGGAGAAGTGGTGGCTCTTCCGGCAGGTGGACACGGTGCTCGACGGGATTCGAGTCGCCTATGGCCGGAACCTGCGAAGGCTGCTGAAGCGCCCGGTCATCATCCTGGTGGCGTTCTTCCTGTGCCTCGGCGCCACGTTGGCGCTCGTGCGAGCCACGCCCAAGGGCTTCATTCCCGACGAGGACCAGGGCTACCTCCTGGTCTCCGTGCAGGGGCCGGAGGGGACGTCGCTGGCCGAGACGGAGAAGGTGATGGAGCAGGTGGAGGCGGTGCTGAAGGCGCAGCCCGAGGTGCGCGCCATCTTCGCCAACGGTGGTTTCTCCTCTCAGGGCACGGGCCCCAACATGGCCAGCATCTTCGTCCCGCTGAAGCCGTGGGACGAGCGGCCGGGGAAGGACCAGTCCGTGGCCGCGCTGGTGGAGCGGCTGCGCGGGCCGTTCGGGCGCATCGACGGCGCGCGGGTGATGCCCTTCCAGCCTCCGGCCATCCGGGGCGTGGGCAGCGTCGGCGGCTTCCAGTTCATGGTCGAGGACGTCGCCGGCACCTCCTCGCTGGACCAGCTCGCCGCCACGGTCCAGGAGTTGATGGCGAAGGGCAACGAGGAGGGCCGGTTGCGCGGCGTCTTCACGGGCTTCAACGCGGACACACCGCTGCTGGACGTGGAGGTGGACCGGCAGATGGCCAAGGCGCTGGGGGTCCCCATCGAGCAGATTTTCAGCACGATGCAGGTCTACATGGGCAGCCAGTACGTCAACGACTTCAACTACGCGAACCGCTCGTACCGCGTCTATGTCCAGGCCGAGCAACAGTTCCGCGACAGCCCGAATGACATTGGCGCCTTCTACGTGCGCAGCGACAGCGGAGAGATGATTCCGCTGGAGTCACTGGTGAAGGTGGCGCCCACGGTCTCCGCGCAGGGCATCCGCCACTACAACCTCTTCCGCGCGGTGGAGCTGAGCGGTCAGGCCGCGCCGGGGGTGTCCTCCGGTCAGGCCATGGATGCGATGGAGTCACTGGCCGCGCAGGTCCTTCCGCAGGGGATGAGCGCGGAGTGGACGGGCATCAGCCTGGAGCAGCGGCAGAGCGGTGGGGAGACGCTGGTCATGTTCGGACTGGGGCTGCTGTTCGTGTTCCTCGTGCTCGCGGCGCAGTACGAGAGCTTCACCCTTCCGCTGGTCATCATCCTCTCCGTGCCATTGGCCATCCTGGGGGCGCTGGGGTTGCAGTGGATGCGAGGGTTCGCCAACGACGTGTTCTGTCAGTTGGGGCTCGTCATGCTGGTGGGCCTGGCAAGCAAGAACGCCATCCTCATCGTGGAGTTCGCGGAGCAACTGCGCGAGAGCGGCAAGAGCGCCGTCGACGCGGTGGTGGAGGCCGCGGAGGTCCGCCTGCGCCCCATCCTGATGACGTCGTTGGCCTTCCTGCTGGGCGTGGTGCCGCTGATGACCGCGGAGGGCGCGGGCGCCGCCTCGCGCAACTCGCTGGGGACGGCCGTGTTCGGCGGCATGCTCGTGTCCACGGTGGTGAACTTCGCCTTCATCCCCGGCCTCTATGTGCTGATGCAGAAGCTGCGCGGCGAAGCGCGGCGTCCCGTCGGGGCTCCCGGTGACGGGGCTCGGCGGGAGACGAGGTTGGCCGAGGGCCAGGGCTGACCGTTCACGCATCGCCCGCGCCTTCTTCAAATCAGCGTCGCGCTGCACTAGAACGTCACGACTCCCAGGAGTCCCCACGCGTGCAGCCCACTGCCCCCCGACGTCGAGAGCCGCTGGAGCCGCACCGCTCATGGTGGTCGCGGTTCCTGGACTTCATGGAGCTGGACTCGCCCGAGGGGCGGTGGGGACTGGGGCTCGTGGTCGGCCTGCTCATCATCGGCTTCTGGCCGCTGCTGCTGCTGGCGGTCCTCGACGTGAGCGGCACACCCCGCAAGGTGCTGGTGGCCCTGGGGCCCGCATCCATCTGCCTGGGCCTGGCCCTCCTCATCCTGGTGTGCGGCCACCGGTATGGCGAGTCGCTCCGGTGGTCGCGCGGCCAGACGTGGGGGCTCGCGGCGCTGTTCCTGGGACTGGGCCTGCTCGGCGGCGTGGGCCTCTGGTTCAGCGAGAGCTGAGGACGCGCGAAAGACGCCTCAGCCCTGCTCCGCGCCCTCGAAGGTGAGCTTCGCCTTGTTCATCACGTGCTCCACGGCGAGCAGGTACCAGGCCAGCTCGGTCAGTCGCTTCGTCGTCTCCGGCGACTCGCGCAGGGCGGCGTGGGTGTCCTCCGCGGTGAGCCCGAAGGGCGCCGTGTGGTCGCGGATCAACTGCTCCAGCTTCTCCGGCGTGAGCTGAAGCTTCTCCGCCTCGGTGACGGCCTTCAGCACGATGCCAATGTGCAGCCGGCGCTCGGCGTCCGCGCGCGTGGTGGCGTCCGTCAGCCAGCCCTGGAGCGCCTCCCGCTGCTCGTCGACGTCGAACTGGTGCTCGACCAGGGACTGTCCCTCGGCCTGGACCCAGCGGCGGCGCAGCTCCTCGTCCACCAGCGCGCGGGGCAGCTCCACCGGTGCACGCCGGGCCACCTCGTCCAGCACCATGTCCCGGGCTCGCACCCAGAGTTCCGCCGCGCCCTCGTCCTCCAGCTTGTCACGGAGGTGGAGCAGCACCTCTTCCAGGGTGCCGCCCATCCCGAGCTGCTCGAGGAACTCCGGGCTGCTCTCCGGCAGCATCGTCACCTGATGCGCGCCGACGACGTCCACGAGGAAGCGCGCGGGCTTGCCGCGCAGGGCCTCCACTGGATAGGTGTCCGACAGCTCCAGGGCGATCTGCATGGACTCGCCCACCTTCCCGCCCTCCTCCACGGCCTCGCAGAACCCGGGCAGCGCCTCGATGGGCGCCAGCTCCGTCTTCATGCCGAAGCGCGCGGAGAAGGGGATGAGGTGCCCATCGCAGTACCCCACGATGTTGAGCTGCACCTCGTCGCCCATCTCCAGCGACTCGCCCGGTTGACGCTCGCGCGTGGTGGCCAGGGCGCGGCGCTTCTCGTGGAAGGCGCGCAGGAGGTCTTCTTGCGTCAGGTCGTCCGGGGTGGGGACGAGCACCGAGATTCCTTCCAGGGAGGGGGCCGCCACGCTGGGAAGCGTGAGGGCCTCCTCGGAGACGGTGCTCACCACCGGGCTCATCTTGAGAAGCCGCTCGACTCCCCGACCAGGTCCTTGAGTCCGTTGCTTGCTGCTCACGAATGCTCCCGGGAGATAGGCGTGCCAGCGTCCGCGCCAATGGGGGGAAAAGCGACGGCTCGGCATGGACCAGGGCATAGTCCAGCCGAGCCGCTCTGACAAACCCCGAAGGGAGGGGCGCTGATTAGAAGAAGGCGCCCACGATGCTGGACACCGTGGAGACCGCGGCGCCGACCTGGCTGACAATCGGGATGTTGGTGGCCGCGGCGATGGAGCCCACGGCGGTGATGACAGACGTCACCTTCTTGCCCGTGCTCGCGTTCTTGTCCATCAGCGTCGCGCCCGCGTTGGCCACGTCGACCGCCGCGATGGCCACGTTGACGCCCGGAGCGAACCGGCCCAGCGCCTTGGCGGCGGTGGTGCCAGCGGCCTTCGCGCCCTGCTTGAGGGCGGCCTCACCGACCTCCGTGCCAACCTCCTTCAGCGCGGCCTTGGCGGCCTGGCGCGTGCCGCTGCCCAGGATGCCCTCGGCCAGCGTGCCGCCCGTCTTCGCCACGTCCGCGGCGACGTTCTTGGCGGCCTTGGTGATGCCGCTCGCCGTGGCGCCCTCGAAGACGCCCTTGGTGGCGACGTTCTTGACGGCCTTGAGCACGTCGTCGCTGGCGTTGGGGAGCTTGCTCTTGAAGGCGTCGACGGCCTTCTTGCCGGCCTCCAGCTTGTCCTTGAAGACGGTGCCGCCGAGCACGCCGCCCATCACCTTGCCGCCGACGATGCCGCCCGTCGCGGCGGTGAGGCCGGCCTTGGTCGCGTCCAGCGTCGAGCGCGTGGCGCTGATGATGTCGTCCTTGCTACCGGTGCGGATGGCCTGGCGGATGTCCTTGACGGCCGTGGCGCCCGACAAGAGCGCGCCGGGGATGCCCGCGTGGCGCGCGAAGGCCTTCATGTTCGCGCCCAGCTTGGTCAGGCCCTTGAACTCGCCCTTGGCGTAGGTGGGGTTGCTGACGAAGTCGAGGTTCTTGCCCGTCAGCAGGCCCTCGGCGCCCTTCTTGATGTTCTTGATCTGCTGGAAGGCGTCCTTGCCGAAGCCGAAGGCCTTCGCGCTCTGGGTCGCGACCGCGGTCCCGCCCTTGATGAGCTCCTTGTTCTCCTGGACGGTCTTCTGCACGTCCTGGACGGTCTTCTGGACGTTGGTGCGGACGGTGTTGAGCGTCTTGCGGATGTCGAAACCCATGGGGGGCCTCACGATAAATTGGATGGAACCTGCAGGGATTATCGGGATCACCGGGCAAGAGTTGCGTCGGTCGGGCCTTCATCGCGAACCCCGCGAACACGGCAGGCCCGAGTCCGCAGGCCCTTGGAATCATTGGGCTCTTGAGCAAGCCGCGGGGGGTGGACATCACCCCATTGACGAGAAAAGACCCGGCGAATATTGAACGCGTTCAAATTTGAACGGGTTCAATATGTCCCTGCGTGAGCGAGCCAAGAGCGACAAGTGGGAGCGGATCCGCGCCGCTGCGAAGCGGCTGTTCGTGGAACGCGGGTACGCGGGCACGACGGTGCGAGCCATCGCCGAGGAGGCGGGCGTCGCGACGGGCACGGTGCTGGTGTACGGCGAGACGAAGGACGCGCTCCTGCACGAGCTGTGGCGCGCGGAGGCGATGCCGCTGGTCGAGCAGGCCGTGTCGTCCCTGCCGGACGGCGCCTTCGTGGACCGGTGCATGCACCTGTTCACACCGCTCCTGGCGCACTACGCCTCGCAGCCCGAGCTGGCCCGCGCCGTGGTGAAGGAGCTGCCGTGGCTCACGGGCGCCGCCGAGTCGCTGCACCGGCCCGCGCTGGCGAGGTTGGTCGGCGCGCTGGCGCGAATCGTGGACGAAGCGAAGGCGAGCGGAGAGCTGCGCGCGGACGTGGAACTCCAACTGGCGGCGGAGCTTGTCTTCTCCGTGTACCACGCGGCGGTGCTGCGCATGCTCTCGCCGCTGACGAACTCGACGGGGGCCGAAGCGAGGGACGTCCTGCGCCGCACCCTGGCCACGCTGCTCGTCGGACTGGGTTCCAGGAGGTCGTCGTGAAGGTGCTGATTGTCGGCGGTGGAATCGGTGGGCTCGCGCTGGGCGCGGCCCTGGCGCGTCGTGACGTGGAGGCCGACCTCATCGAGCGGCGGCCCTCCTACGAGGACGAGGGCGCGGGCATCGTGCTCGGCCCCAATGTGATGTCGGTGATGAAGGGGCTTGCGTTGCACGAGGCCGTCGTCGCCGCCGGGCATCCGGTGGGCCTGGCCCGAATCACGGACGCCTCTGGCCGCGTGCTCCAGCAGACGGCGTACGCGATGCCGGACATGCCGCTCCCGGCCACGGCCATCCACCGCAACGAGCTGCTTCGGGTCCTGCGTGCCGCGTCCCCCGCGCCGCGACACGGCGTGACGGTCGCGAGCCTGGAGCGCGGCGCGGACGGCGTGGACGTGGTGTTCTCCGACGGCACGGCGGGTCGCTATGACGTCGTGGTCGGCGCGGACGGCATCCGCTCCACCGTGCGGGCCCATGTCCCCGGCGCCGACGTGCCCTCGCGCTACTCCGGCTACACGTGCTGGCGCCTCGTGGTCGACGGGCACTTCGGGGACGGCGTGGTCGAGATGTGGGGCCGGGGAAAGCGCGCGGGCGTGGTGCCGCTGGGAGCAGGGAAGTCGTACGTGTTCCTCACGCTCAATGCTCCGCGTCGCGCGCCTCCGCCGTGGAAGGACCTCGCCGGCTTCCGGGCCCTGTATGCCGAGTTCGCGGACCCGGCCCGCTCCGCGCTGGCGGCGTTCGAGCGGCTGGAGGGGCTGCGGCACAACGACATCGAGGATTGCTCCGCGCCGCGCTGGTGGAGTCCCGGCGTCGTGCTGCTCGGCGATGCCGCCCACGCCGTGACGCCCAACCTGGGGCAGGGTGCGGGGCTCGCCATCGAGGACGCCGCCGCGCTCGCGCACCTCCTCGTGACGCAGGGCCCCACGGACGCGGCGCTGGCCCGCTACGAGAGCTTCCGTCGCCCGCGCGCGGAGCGGATCCGCGACCGCTCGTGGATGCTCGGGAAGGTCGCCCAGTGGGAGAGCGGCCTCGCGCGAAGCCTGCGCGACGTGGCGATGGCGTGGACGCCGGAGTCGGTGGCCCGCGCGGAGCTCGAGAAGGTCGTCCGCGACATGCCTGGCGTGCCCGTCGGCTGAGTCGTGGCGTGGCGTGGGCCCTTCCGCGGCCGTGGTGTTTCACGCCCACCCTTGCAGGACCGCAGTTCAATGCCTAACTCCCTCCGGCGATCCAGGAACCTGGATCTTCGTACCGTGAGCGGGAGGCATTTTTGTCGAATCGCGACCCCGAAGAGCTTCTGACGCCGAGCGAAGCCGGGCATGTCCTGGGCCTTTCGCCCGACACGGTGCGTGTGCTCTGCGACAAGGGCCGCCTGCCGGCGCTGCGCACCATGAGCGGGCGACGGCTCGTGCGCCGAGGCGACGTCGAGCGTCTGGCGGAAGAGCGTCAGCGCAATGCGCGGCCCAAGGCTCGGGGCCGCGAAGTGTGACGCCCTGCTTCTCGTCACCTCATGGGATGGCGGGACGAGGACGCCGAAGCGAGTGACAGCGGATTGGCTTGGGGCTGCTCGCATGCGCCCGGACTGGATGGCCCGTGACCGAGAAGCGTGAGCAGCCTCAGAGAACCGAGACCGTCCATCCGCCCGACTGTGAGGCGGCGGTGCTCTTCGAGGTCCTCTGGTCGGCGTTGGCCGACCTGCTGGGAACGCCGGCCACGGCGACCCTCATCCGTCGCAGCTTGAAGCACGCCGCGAGAACCGTGCCCGAACTCCAAGGCATCTCCGTCAGCCGGGAGCGCTTCGAGTACCACCTGTTCCTTCCCCCCGAATGGAAGGCCGGCACCGCCGGAACGCTGGACGGCCTGCGCGAAGTCGCACGCGAGCTGCAGCCGCTCCTGCGGGAGCTCACGGGCCCCGTGGTCCTTCGCAGGCTCCGCGGGATTCCCGAAATCGAGCGCTGTCGTCTGTTTCCTCCAGAGGATGAGTCATGATCGCCAAGAAGACCTCTCTCGAGTCCGAGACCACGGGTGACGTGGCGCTGGACCGGATTCTCGGAGGCGGGATTCCCGCCCGCTCCATGGTGGTCATCGCCGGCGAGCCGGGGTCCGGAAAGACGGTCCTGACGCTCCAGATGCTCTTCCATGCGGCGCGTCAGGGAAAGAAGTGCCTCTACTTCACCACGCTCTCCGAGCCGGCCCTCAAGGTCATCCGCTACATGCAGTTGTTCGACTTCTTCGATGTCGAGCTGCTCGACAAGCAGGTCATCTTCGTCGACCTCGGTGCGTGCGTGCGCCAGGGCGCGGAGCGGACGCTCGCGGAGATAGAGGCGCGCGTCGAGAAGCATGAGCCGGACTTCGTGGCCATCGACAGCTTTCGCGCCATCGGCGAGCTCCTCCAGAACCAGGGTGGGGGGGCGCGTCCGTTCATCTATGACCTCGCGGTCCAGACGGCGAGCTGGGGCGCGACGACGCTGCTCGTCGGCGAATACACGCGGGAGGAGTTCCCCGTCTTCGCCGAGTTCGCGGTGGCCGATGGCATCATCCGTCTGGGCAGCGAGCGGCAGGAACTCACCTCGGTGCGCGAGCTGGAGGTGCTCAAGCTGCGGGGCGCGGGCTACACGTCGGGCCGGCACTTCTTCGACATCAGCAAGGCGGGCGTCTCGTTCTACCCTCGCGTGAGCACTCCTTCGGACACCCAGGTCCAGCCCAGCGCGGACCCGGGGGCGCGCGCCACCATGGGCGTCGAGGGCCTGGATGACCTGCTGGGTGGCGGACTCCCGAGCGGGAGCGCGACGGTGATTCAGGGCGGAACGGGCAGCGGAAAGACGCTGCTCAGTCTCCAGTTCCTCATCGAGGGGGCTCAGCGGGGTGAGAAAGGCGTCCTCTTCACGCTCGAGGAGACTCCCGACCAGCTTCGCTCGATTGCGCGCAGCGTGGGTTGGGATCTGGCCGCGCTCGAGGAGCAGGGGAAGCTGGTCATCAAGTACACGTCACCCGTGGAGCTGTCGACGGACCGCTTCCTCTATGAGGCTCGCAAGGAGGTGAGCGCGCTGGGGGCCACCCGAGCGGTGTTCGACAGCCTGACCACCATGTCCCTGGGGGTGCCCTCGGACCGTCGCTACAAGGAGATGGTCTACGCCATCGCGAAACACATGCGCGGCGCGGGCGTCACGCTCCTGATGACGGTCGAATCCGAGCAGCTATTGGGCACCGCGGTCATCTCGGGGCACGGGGTCTCCTTCATCGCCGACAACCTCATCCAGCTGCGCTACGTGGAGATAGGCAACAAGCTGGAGCGGGCCATCTCGGTGCTCAAGGCGCGCGGCATCAAGCACAACTCCGAGCTTCGGTCTATGACCGTGGGCTCGGACGGCTTGAAGGTGACCTCGGGGCGCTTCAAGGACCTGCGCGGTGTTCTCACCGGCCTTCCCACCCGGGAGCCGAGGGAGAGCCCATGAGCGCGGAGTACGACGCCGAGCTTGGTCGCATCGCGCGGACCCTCTCCGAGATTGCGCGCACGCTCGAATCGGCCGACAGGGCGGATGAGCGGGTCCAGCGCACGCTGGAGCTGACGCGGGTGCTCATTCCCTACCGGCGATGCGCGCTCCTGAAGGCGTTCTCAGGCACTTCGTACACGCTGGTCGTGGTGCCGGAGCCGCCCGCCTCGGAGCGGGGGGCGCTGCTGTCGACCCTCACCCGGCTCTTCCGCCTCATCGCGCACGCCGACGAGATTGGCCGCTCGTCCGATGCGCATCCGCATCTGACTTTGCCCTTGATGGGATTGGACGAGGTCATCGGCCTGGTTCGCATGGAGCCCTCCGAGGACATCTCCTACGACGTGCAGCATCTCCGGTTGCTCTCGGTCATCACGGCGCAGCTCGGCGCCTACCTGACCATGATCAAGCTTCGCGACGAGGACGCGCAGCGGACACGGGAGCTCGCCGCGGCCCATGACTTCCAACAGATCCTCGTGGGGGTCGTCAGCCACGACCTACGCAATCCGCTCTCGGTCATCACCACCGTTGCCTCCCACCTCCTGCGCAAGACGGAAGACCCCCAGCGGGCGAAGGCCATCGAGCGAGCACTGCGGAGCGCGGAGAGAGCCAACCTCATCATCAACGACCTCCTGGACGTCACCCATGCGCGAGTGACCAGTCACCTGCCCGTGTCCCGGCAGCGCATCGACCTCCTGGCGCTCCTCAGGGAGGCCCTCGACGACCTGGGCCTGTCCCATCCCGGGCGGGAGATTCAGTTGGTGGCGACGGAGGTGGTCGTCCTCGGCGACTGGGACCCTGGCCGCCTCACGCAGGTGGCCACCAACCTCATCACCAACGCCCTGCAGTACGGAGCGGAGCGAGCGCCCGTCCGCGTCACACTCCGGGCGGAGGCTGACGAGGTCGTCTTCGCGGTGCACAACCGGGGACCCGTGATTCCGGATGACCTGGTGCCGGTGCTGTTCAATCCCTTCCGACAGGGCCAGCACGCGCAACGGCGCGTGGCGGGCGGAGGGTTGGGCCTCGGGCTCTACATCGTCGAGCAAATCGTTCGAAGCCACGGAGGAACGGTCTCCGTGCGTTCTTCTGAAGCAGAGGGGACGACCTTCACGGTGGTGCTCCCCCGGTCGATGACGGGTCAGCGTGCGAGTGAGGATGCTCCCGCGCGGAGCGCGAGTCATGGGCAGGAGCTTGCGTCCATGGAGCGTGGGAACGCCGGTTCAACCACGGTGATGGTCGTCGAGGACGAGGACGAGGTCCGGCTCGGTATCTCGGAGATTCTGGAGGGCAGGGACTACAAGGTGGTTCCCGCGTCGAACGGCCAGGTGGCGCTCGAGCTGCTCCGACAGGGCCTGCGCCCAGGTCTCATCCTCCTGGACATCCGGATGCCCGTCATGGATGGCGAGACGTTCTACAACGCCTGTCGTGCAGACCCCGCGCTCTCCTCGATTCCGCTGTTGATTCTCTCCGCGGATGCCGCCACCGCCGTGAAGCTGACTCGAGGTGGGGCCTCGGGCTTTCTGGCCAAGCCCGTCCAGCCGGAAACCCTGCTCCGCGCCATCGAGACCTTCTCTCAATAGCTGTCGCGAGGAGGGGGCGTGCGCCCTTCGAGGCTCTCTCGAAGGGCGGCACGCTCCTCCCAGGTGCCTACTGCTGCGGCGCGACGGCGGAGGGGTCCATCCAGAAGCTCTCCCACTGGTGCCCGTCCAGGTCCTCGAAGCTGCGCTGGTACATGAAGCCCTGGTCCATCTTCTCCTTGGACTCCTTGGCGCCCGCCGCGAGCGCCTTCTCCAGCAGCGAGTCGACGGCGGCCCGGCTGTCCACGGTCAGGGCGATGATGACCTGGGTCGTCTTCGTGGCATCCGCGACCTCCTTCTTGATGAAGCCCTTGAAGTAGGGCTTCACCAGCAGCATCGCGTAGATGTCCTCGCTGATGACCATGCACGTCGCGTTGGCGTCGGTGAACTGGGGGTTGAACGTGTAGCCCAGCTTCGTGAAGAAACCGACGGCGCGGTCCAGCGACTCGACGGGGAGGTTGACGAAGATCTTGGTGCCCATGGTGCGTCTCCTTCAGAGGGGTGGATGAGGTGAGCGTCGCCTTCATCCTCACGACGAACGTATTTTGGGGAGATCGACACGGGATTTATTTTTGCCCGAGGGCGGCGGCGAGGAGGCGCCAGGTCGGACCGTCCGTCCGCGCGCGCCCTCCCCGCGAGTGCAGGCTCGAAAACTAGCAAATATTGATAAACGGAGAATCCAGGGATAGGTTCGCTTGGGTACCCCTCGACTCGGAGTCTCTGGATGAAGAAGTCATTTTTGACAGGGTGGATGACCCTGGCCGTGCTCGCGCCCCTGCATGCCAGCGCGCAGAGTGCCATCGTCGCGTTCGGCGACAGCCTGAGCGACAACGGAAACAACGGAGTCTCCACCAGCGGTCCGAACACTCAACCGGCCAGTCAGATTTACGGGGTGTGGGTCAAACAGCTCGCCACCGCGCTCGGGTTGCCGCTCACGGCCTCCGACGACGGCGGGACGAACTACGCACGAGGAGGGGCGCTCACGAGCGGAATGACGACCCAGGTGAACTCCTACCTGAACAAGGCTCCTCAAATCACCTCCACGACGCTGTTTACGTTGTGGGGCGGCGCCAACGACATCAGCCGGAAGGTGGAGGAGAACCCGCTGAACTCGACGGCCATCAAGGCCGCGGCGGCCCAGGCGGCTTCGAACGTCGAGGCGCAGATTCGTAAGTTGGTCGCCGCGGGCGCCAAGAAGATTGTCTGGGTGAACCTTCCCCCCTTGGAGAAGACGCCGAAGGCGCGAATCATTCCGGGCGGCTTGGGGACGTACGTGTTCGCGCCTCCCGTGACACATTTCAACAGCCTGTGGGCTCAGGCGCTGAAGCGGCTGCGCACCGACCACCCGACCGTGACCTTCTATGGCGTGGATGCTCACAAGCACCTCAATCTCATCATCGCGTCGCCCTCGACGTATGGGCTGACGAATGTGAAGGACTCGTGCGAAGGCAAGTCAGTCAACCCGGACAAGTACCTGTTCTGGGACCTCGCACACCCGACCAGCTACGGGCACAGCATCTTCGCGGACCTCGTCTATGACCTGGTCTCCGACATCCCCGGCTTCGGTGCGCCATTCCCGGTGGACCCGTCCGTGATGGCACCCGAGAGCACCTTGTAGACCTCGTGTTCGCTGCTCGTGCCATTCCGCGGAGCTGCGCGGCGGAATGGCACGGGCTGTCGTGACCCGTCGGCTCGAAGACACCGCGAACCGGAGGCTACGGCTCCGGGTAGTGGAGCACGCGACCGTCTCCGACAATCCAGAAGTTCGCCGCCGTCTCCATCGCGAGGTCGTGCAAGGGCTTGTCCGTCAGGTGCGCGGGAAGGCTTGGCCCCTTGGCCCAGCCCTTCCCGGTCAGCCGATGCAGCCTGCCATTGTTGCTCTTGTCCACGATGTAGCAGTCGCCGTTCGACAACATCACCACACTGCTGAAGTCGACCGCCCCCCTAGGGGGAACCGATTGCTGTGTCCATTGGGCCACTCCACTCTTCCGCCAGACGCCTCCCTGGTCACCGACCGCGCATGCCGTGGTGGAGGACCTTGCCCACACCGCATTCATGGCTCCGCTGATGTCGCCAGGATTGTCCAGAGACTGCACATTCAAGCTGTCGTCCCCCGTGAAATAGGTCAAGACCGCTTGCTTGCCTCCGGTGACCGCCGACACCCACAGTTTTTCATTATCGTCTTGAGTGAGGTTCTCGGAGAAGCCGTGCAGCCCTGTGTAGCGGTGACCCTCCCGAGAGCTGTTGGGGGTTGATTGGGGAGGCCTCCCGAGGTTCCATTCAAAGGTCCTCCAGTAGAAGAGCTGGCCCGCGTCGGTGGCCATGTACACGATGGTGTCGAAGCCATTCTCGAAGCCCACCATTCCCACCACCGTGTCATTGACGGGAAGTTGCGACGCGAAGGCGCACGTCTCCCCGTCATGGATCGCCACCCGGCCGGACGCTCCGCCCAGGTAGACAGCCCCCTCGGAATCAACCCACGAGGCATACCAACCGTAGTTGCCGCAATGGTTCGGACTGGCCGGCGGACTCCCATCTGGAGGCGGCGTCGTCGTCGAAGCTCCAAAGCTGAAGCTCTCGAACCGCTCGTTCGCCGCCTTGCGCACGACCAGTTGTCCCCCGAGGCCGGCGATCCACACGGGATACCCGCCATTCGCTGGGGACATCGCCACCGTCCTCCAGGGGGCGTCGCCACCCGGACCTCGCAGATGAAAGTCGGCGACTTCTCGCAGCGTGCCCCCGCAGTCCCCCACCTCGTCCACCCCTCCCTTGCAGTTGTTGTCGATGGCGTCGCACACCTCCGCCGCCGTCGTCTTCACTCCAGGGTCCGAGTCATCGCAGTCCCGGCCGTTCGCCACGAACTCCGGGGGCGGTAAGGCGCCTTCGCAGGACGGCTGGGACGAATCACCCTCTCCATCACCATCTCCGTCGGGATAGAGGACGGTGAATCCCTCGTTGAGTACCTGGTCGCAGTCATTGTCCACGGCGTCACACACTTCGGTGTGGCCAGGAAAGGCACTCGCGCCCGTTTCGATGCTGTCGTCGCAGTCCGTGCCGCCGTTCGCGAGGGGGACGTAGCCATCCGCGTCCATGTCCGGCGTCTCCAGCATCACTGACTGCTCGTCCTCGACTCCCGCCGCGAAGACGACCACCTGACGGTCCACCTCCGGCCCATTACAGGTCTGCTCGTGCGCGGTGACGGTAAGACTTACGTCCCCGCCCCAATGGGGCTTGCGCAGAAGCACCCACTTCAATGGGGGGGAAATGGAGGCCAGGTTCGAGGCTGTCTCCTCCATCCTTGTCGTGGCGTCCTGTGCCCCCTGCGCCACCACACGGATACAGCCCGTCCTGAAGCTCGCCGTGTAATGGATGGAAACAGGGAGGGCGCGCCCTCGTTTGAGTTCCTCCAGTCCTGGCACGCTGCAGCCCGCGAGGACAGACAGCCACACTCCGAGCCACGGGGCCAGATACCTCATCGTCCCTCCCTCGACCCGTCCTGCTCCCAGTTGGAAATTGGCATGGGCTTGGGCAGGGCACGAGCTTATCGATTTCCCTCCACCCACCAAGTCCGGCCGCCCATCTGGCAAGGAGTTTGGGAGCCGGGTTGTCTCACTCGAAGAGGGACAGCTCCGCGATGGAGGTCACCTCTATCTCCTGGGGCGAGGGCCACATGGACAGCAGGCGGACATACCGGACCGGGGGGCCTCCGGGCAGGGAGATGTCGAGGAAGGCGTACTCGTACCCTGGGATCGGTGGGTCCCATGGACTGTCCGCGTCGCTCACGTTGCGAAAAAGCCGGCTGTTCCCTGTCGTGGGTGATTCGGCGAGCGGTCGCCTGGCGAGCTCGGACCACTGCACTCCGTCCTCGCTGCCTTCGATGACCACCTCCTGTCCATACGTCCTCAGTCCGCGGATGACCACGCGCGAGAGCTGGGCTGGCGTCTCCAGTTGCACGCCCACGCGCCGTGGGCTGGAAGAGGGCTCCCCCCTCGGCCACAGCTCGGAGATGCGCTGTTCGGCGAGCAGCCCATCCGTGAACGGGCAGGGCACGTCAGTCACCGGATGGCACCGGGCCCCCCGGCTGAGTGGGCGCAACGCACCCGCCGGCAATGGCAGTCGCTCGCTGCGCCATTCGAGTCGGAAGTGGAGCCAGGCCTCGTCGCTGGTGAGGGCATCGCGGCGCCAGGCGCCCGCGCTCACCACTCGCACCTGGGCCTCCAGTGTGGCGAAGTCCTCGAGCAGCCAGGGCGGCAGGAGCCTGGGCGAGGTGACGGCCTCTTCGTTCCAGACGAGGCCCTCCTTCGTGTGGAGCTGGAACACGGGCCGCGGAATCGAGGGGTCCTCCAGGTCACCCTCCGGGCTTCCGGGTTGCGGTGTGGTGTCGTCGATATCGACCACCACGCCTCGGGGCGCCTCGGGCGCGGACGGTGGCGGTGCGAAGGTCAGCCACCTTCCGGTCGGGGCATCGCTCCAGGCGAGGTCCGCATCCCAGACACGCAGCACCGGCAGCTCGGAGTCTCCTCCTCCGTTGACCTGGGTGAACGAGACGAACGCCGCGGGGCCGTCCTCCAGGGGCGTCGCCACCCGGAAGCGGGCGCGGGCGTTCGGTCTTGGCGAGGAGCCTCCTCCCGTCACGAAGGGCCCGATGTCCCCCGAGAGGATTTCCAGCACGAAGGCGCCATTGTCGCGCGTGGTGGTCATGCCATACGGCGAGAAGTCGAGCGGGTCGCGGTAGATCTTGCTGTGTCGTCCCCCGTCCAGTGGCAGCGCTGTCGAGTGGAAAGGGGAGCCGTCAGCCCTCAGGGCCATGCCGTAGAAGAAGATGGGGGAGTCGGGAAAGGGCTCGCAGCCCGCGCTACCCAGGCTCACCAAGAGGACGCCCGCGAGAAGGGTGAGGCGCATGTCAGTACGTTCCTTTCAGCCCCAGCATGGGGAGGACGATGGGGAAGCCCCGTGCCTTGCGCACGAGGGAGGTCTTGTCCGTGCCCGCTGGCTCCGCGGTGTATTCGTAGAAGAGGACCTCCGTCTGGAAGGAGGCGTTCAGCAGGTCGAGGGAGGCCTCGAGCACGAGGTCATCCAGGGCCCACGCCTTGGCGGCGCGCAGGTCCACGCGCCAGAAGGAGGGCAGGCGCCCCGCCTGGCTCCGCTCCTGCCGCACCCACCGGGGATTGCCCTCGCTATCCTCGGAGGCGCGCATGGGCTGCGGCGTGAGCTCCCCTGTTTCAGGGCGGCCCGTGTTGAAGTGGACGACGGCCCCCACGGTGTATCCATTGCCGAGCTTGCGGCTGAGGGCCGCGTTGAAGACGTGCTCCTGCTCGAAGGCGAAGGGCACGGTGGCCAGGTCGGTGCCCAGCAACTGGTTCTGGTCATCGTAGCGCTCGATGCGCACCCGGCGCCGGCTCTGGAGGAAGCTGTAGGACGCCCATCCGAACCAGTCTCCGCCGAGCGCGTGGCGGGCCATCAGCTCGAGGCCATACGCGTGGCCGCTGCCGGCCGGGTCCGACGCCGCGATGCCACCCCGCCGCCGCAGGTCGAGGAGCTGCTGGAGGCTGAACTCCACCGTGCGACGCAAGGGATTGTAGAAGGCGTCGGCGCTCAGCTCCCATGCGGGATGGGGCCTCCACTCGGCGCCCAGGTCGAACTGCAGGCCTTCCTGCAGCCCGTAGCGCAGGCCGGACGCCTCCATCACCGGGAGCTGGAGCATCACGGTGGGGGGCTGGTGGAACAGGCCCGCGCCCCCCTTGAGGACGACGGCCTCCGTGAGGGCGTGGCGCACCGTCAGCCGGGGTTCGAGCGCCGTGCGAGTGATTTCCCCGAGCAGTTGATAGACGTCCGCGCGCACGCCAGGGACGACCCTCCAGCGCGGTGAGGGGCTCCACTGCAGCTCGGCGTAGGCGCCGCTCGTGCGGGCGTCCGACGTGGGGCGGGTGAGCGGATCGTCCTCGGAGAAGTACTGGGAGCCGGCGGGGGCCTCGCTCCCGGTGGCGACGACCGTTCCCTGGCGCTGCTCCACGTCCGCGCCCACGGTGAGCTGCATCGTCGACCCCAGCTCCCGCTTCCAGCGCAGGCGCCCCGCGAGGCTCTTCTGCCGCAGGGCGAACTCACCGATTCGGACGCGGGGAGGGCCTCGCTCGGAGAAGATGCCCACCGTGTCGGCTCCCGCCGTGAGGCCCACCTCCAGCTCCCCGTCGGCGAGAGGGTGGAGGCCGCGGAGGTCCACCCGGTGAAAGCGCGTGATTCCGCCGCCGCCATTCGTGGGGTCCTTGGGCATGCCAGGCATGCCAGGTATCTGCCCTTCCTCCTCGGGAGCGTAGGACGCCAGGACATCGGAGCTCCCGAGGGCCAGGAGGCGCAGCCGCCCTTGCCCCACCTTCTGGTCGACGCGGGCCTGGTAGTCCCAGAACTCGGCGCCGACGGCGTTCGAGCCTGGCTTGGAGAGACTGTTGACCAGGAGCGAGCTCAGCAGGCCCGTGTAGCTCATCCGGCCGCCCACGCTGATGCTGGTGCCGGTGGACGCGAACGGCACCTCCAGGAAGGCGGCGCTGTTGATGAGGTCCAGGGTGGCCGAGGCGTGGACCCGGTCCTCGCGCGGGCGGGAGACGCGGCCCTCGACGATGCCGCCGAGCAGTCGCCCGTATTGGACGGGCGGTGTCCCGGGGAAGAAGTCGATGGCGTCGATGAACTCGGGCTGCACCACGGCCGGCCCGAGCATCAGGTGGTAGAGCATGGGGAGGCGGACCCCATCGACGAAGAAGCCCGTGGAGGCCGGCTGACTGCCTCGCACCACGGGATAGCCGAGGCCGGAGGCGAGGCTCGCCACGCCCGGCATCACCATGATGACGCGGAAGGGGTCTCCCTGCGTCCCGGGCACCTCGCGAACCTCCTGCGCGTGCAGTCGGATGCGAGTCACCTCGGTGCGCGGTCGGTCCTCCCTCACCACCGTCTCGTAGGGGCTCACCTTCAAGGGGTCGAGCCGGTAGATGACCTCGACCTGCTGGCCCCGGCTGACAGTCTCCAGGAAGGTGGTGGGCTTGTGGCCGGGGGCACGCACCTCGATGGAGTGGGTGCCGGCTGGGAGTTGGAGCATGAAGCGGCCTTCCGCGTCGGGCCGCACCACGTCCGACACTCCCGACACCTGGAGGGCGGCATCGGCCAGGGGGCGGCGCGTGCCCCGGGCGCGCACCGTGCCCCGCACCTGTCCCTCTCGCGGCGCCTCGGGAGGCTCCTGCGCCAGCGGGGCGTGGGGCGCGAGCAGGAGCCCCAGGGTGAAGGCCCACCTGGTCAGGTACAACGGCAGTCGAGACATGAATCCCTCCGGTCCGCCAGAACAACGGGGCGGGGGCCCGGAACCGGCCAGCCCTTCGTCCGGAGATTCGCCGCGAGATTTCCTGTCCGCTTTTCTGGCCCCTGTTCGTTTCCCTCGGAGAATCCCTCCGGAGCCTCCCAGAGCCTTGGACACCGACATCCAGAGCGCCTACCTGCGCTACTTCCCGCTCATCCGGGAGAAGTGCCGCCGGATGCTGGGGGACTCCGACGAGGCGCAGGACGTCGCGCAGGAGACCTTCATCCGGCTGTGGCGGACGGGGCTCCCCAAGGACGCCCGCCATGCGACCGCGTGGATCTACCGGACCAGCACGAACCTGGCCGTGGACCGGCTCCGCCAGCGCCCGAGCAGCGCATCCGCCCATCGTTCGGAGGAGCTGTCGGATGAACGCTCCGCCGAGGCGACTTTGTGGCGGCGTCAGGAGTTGGAAGCCTATGCGCGGCACCTGCCCGCGGATGCGCTGGAGGCCGCCTTGCTGAGCCGGCTGGATGGATTGACGCAGCAGGAGATCGCCGAGGTGCTCCAGGTGTCGGAGCGCACCGTGCGGCGACTCCTCCAGCGGCTCGATGAGCAGGTGGAGCACCTGAGGAGGACGCTCGGACCATGACGACGACCCCACGGCACCCTTCCTTCCTCGAACTGGACCGCGTGGCGCTGGGCCTCCCGGGCCCGTCGCTCGCGCGGCACCTGGAGACCTGCGCCGAATGTGGTGCCTACCTCCAGCGCGTGAAGCAGCCCGAGTCCGTGCCCGCGTGGGCGCGGTCGCTTGGGACAGCGCCGCCCCGTGGGACGTGGCGTCTGGAGTGGAGGCGATGGGGTTTGCCCCTCGTCGCCACCGCCGCGCTGGCCTGTCTGGTGTTCGTGGTCGTCCCGGGGACGCCGTACGTGGCCCCCAAGGGCGCGCCCGCTGTCGCGGTCCATCTCAAGCGTGGCGAGCAGGTCTTCCTCTGGGATGGGCAGACGCCGCTCGTGCCCGAGGACCGCATCCGGTTGCAGGTGTCCTCGGAGTCGTACCGGTACGTCGCCGTGGCCGCGCGCGCGCCGTCGGGGTGGGCGGTGCTCTTCGCGGGGCCGCTCTCCGAAGGGCCAGACATGGCGCTGCCCGCGAGCTGGCGGGTGGATGAGGCGGGGGGCGAAGAGGTCCTGCGCGTCCTCTTCAGCCGCGAGCCGCTGCCCACGTCCCAGACCGAGGCGCTCTTCTCCGACGCGCCCAGGACTGAGAAGCTGTGGACCACCGAGCTGCGTCTGCCCAAGGGTCCTCCGCCATGAATGGATTCACCCGCGCGTGCCTCGTCGTCCTGCTCTCGTGGCTGATGGCCGCCACGGCCCGGGCCGAGGAGGCGCGCGCCACGCCCCCTGCGTCGAGGCGGATGGCCGTCATCGTGGGCTCCAACGCGGCGGTGCCCGGCCGGGCCGCCCTGCGCTATGCGCACGATGATGCGAGGCGGGTGGCGGACGTCCTCGTGCAGGTGGGAGAGGTCCGCGCGGAGGATGTCGCGCTGCTCCTGGACCCCACCCCCGCGGCGGTGCTCGCGGCGCTCGACGGGCAGCTTGCGCGCCTGCGCTCGACGCCCGGGGACACGATGTTGCTGTTCTACTACTCGGGGCATGCGGACCAGCAGGCCCTGTATCCCCAGGGCGCACCGCTCCAACTCGCCGCGCTGAAGCAGCGCATCGAGAGCTCGGATGCCACGGTGCGGGTGGGCATCATCGACGCGTGCCGGGGCGGAGGGTGGACGCAGGCCAAGGGGCTTCACGCGGAGGCGCCGTTCGCGCTGGAGGTGCCCCTCCATGTGCAGAGCACGGGCTCGGTGCTCATCGCCTCCAGCTCCGGCCTGGAGAACGCGCACGAGACGCAGGCCCTGGAGGGCTCGTTCTTCACCCATCATCTGGTGGCGGGGCTGCGCGGCGCCGCCGACATCGCCGGAGATGGCGAGGTGTCGCTCGTCGAGGCCTTCACCTATGCGAAGCAGCTCACCATCCGCGACACGTCGGTGTTCGTGGAGCGCCTGCAGCACCCCAGCTTCGACATGAACCTCCGGGGGCGCGATGACCTGGCCCTCACCCGCGTGGACTCAGGGGACAGTGTCGTCGTGCTCGTCCAGCGCCGGGGACCGCTGGAGGTGGTGCTCACGTCGACGGGGCAAAGCGTCATCGAGACCCCCGCTGGCGAGCGGCAGATGAAGGTGGCACTTCGCCCGGGGCGCTACCTGCTGGTGCGCAAGGGCCCGGACCGCCCGGCCGTGCGCGAGTTCAGCATCCAGGCGGCGCAGTCGCTCCAACTCGACGAGGAGGACATGGTGCCGGCGAGCTTCGCCCCCATCGTGACCAAGGGAGCCGAGGACCCGGCCACGACCTGGGCCCAGGTCACGCCGCACCGGATGGTGTTGCTCCACCCCTTGTCACTCGCGTTCGCGGTGACGTTCCGGATGGAGTACGCCCACGCCCTCACCCCGTACTGGGCGTTCACGCTCGAGCCCTCGTACTGGCAGGAGACCAGCGTCACGAGCTACACGATGGGCGGGTTCGACGCGGGCGCCCGCTACCATCTCTTCGGCAATGCCCCAGAGGGGCTCTTCGTCGGAGGGAAGCTGGGCATCAGCATCCTGGGGGTCAAGGATGATGGGGCCAACAGGACCATCTTCACGCTGCACCAGGCGCTCGAGGTGGGCTACTCGCTCTTCCTCTGGAACCGGCTCGTGCTGTCCCTGGGCGTGGGCGTGGGCAACGCCTTCTCGACGGCGCGGGACGTCAATGAAGACGGAATGTGGCACCCCATCGTCATCGACATGGGCCCGCGCAGGCCTCAACTGGGGCTCTCCGCGGACTATCGGGTCGCTGTCGGCGTCGCGTTCTGACGCCGCTGCTCCCCGAGCCTGGGACACGCCTCACTGGAAGGAGAACTTCGAGCGCAGCTCCGGAGGCGCGAGCAGGTTGCTGTGTCCCGTGTTTGCGATTTCCGCCATGGTCTGCAACATCCGATGAATCACCCCGCACAGGGTGTCGCAATTCATGATGAAGGTCTGCTTCTTGGTCTTCTTGACCTTCTTCTTGCTGTCCAGCTTGTCCAGCTTCCCCTTGTAGGGTTTGAAGTAGTCCTGCACGTCGCGCAATGGGACGTTCTCGCCTTTCGCCGCCCTCGCGCAGAGCTCCTCCAATAGGTTGAACTTGGGCTGGACATGCTTCGCGAAGTCGAAGCCCGCGTCCTCGAGGTTGATCTGCGAGATTCGCAGGATGCAGAAGGTGAGGCGTTCGACTGACATCACGGGGCCGTAATCCACGTACGGGAGCGCCCTGGCTTTCGCCCATTTGCTTTGCGCGATTCGCTCTTGGGAGTTCGTATCGACCGTCTGGTCGAAGATCGTCACGATCGTCGGCTCCTCGAGGCTGAGGATGCACGGCACCCGGATTTCGGTGCGGAAGAACGTCTTGAGGGTCTTGTGGAGGAGGGTGAGCACGGAGGCATCCTCCGGACTCTCGAGCGTGGCGGAAGCGACTGACAGGTCCTTGATGAGCATCCCGAGCAGGTCGACCTTGCCTTGATAGCGGCGCAGCTCGCGAATGAGGGAGAGCGCGAGCGCCGCCCGGCAGCCCCAGTTCCCGTAGAACACCTCGAAGAGGAAGCAGTTGTAGTGTTTGGTCTTGCCGTAGACCTGGGTCCACTCGCTGCAGTGCTTCTCCTTGAAGTCGATCACCCTGACCAGTTCATCGTACAGGACGCTCTTGTGGGTGTTCTCGTTGTCGAAGGGGATGCCCTGGTCATGAAGGGAGATGCACAGCTCCGGCCCGATTTCATCGAAGTTCATGCACAGGACGATGTCGCCGTAGCGAGAGCCGCCCGTCATGGCGTTGTACGTGAACTCCAGTCGGCCGAACACGTAGTCGATGTGGCCGAACTTGGCGTCCATCGTCTTGCTGGTGTACTTCGCGCTCTGGTTGCCGACCGTCGGTGACATCAACGAGTGACTGCTCTTGATGGCCTCGGTCTCGGTGCCGTGCTTGAAGTACATCGGCAGCTTGATGAAGTGCTCGTAGAGCATCCACTCCGCGCACGTCAGGACGATTTCCCGTGTGTCCTCCTCCTCGGACAGGCGGGTATAGGTCTTCTTGACCTCGATGGGGTCGATCTTCCAGGCCGAGTACCCTGACTCCGCGTAGATCTCCCCGCTGTACAGCAATTGATAGAACTTCTCCTTGGTGACGCAGGCCCCCTCCTTGGGCGGGAGCTTCGTATTCAACTCTTGAATGACGAAGCAGAGGTTGCACTCGCTCAGCTCGATGAGGGTCGCCGGAAGCGAACCGCACGACACCGCCAGCACGTGCTGCTGCTTCAGTCTCTCCATGGCGAGCGTGTATGCTTTTCCGTGCTTGTGGATGTACTCCTGGTAGATTTTCTCCTGGATTGTATTCGTCCACACCTTGCGCTGCTCGACGCGCCACTTGCCCATCAGGCTGATGGATTGAGTCGTCGAGGACGACGAGGGGGACTCCCCTCGTTCGTGGAGGTGGAGCAGGTACTTCAGCGTGTGCAGGCGGTCCAGGAAGATTCGCCGGAACAGCAGGTCGAAGTCATTCGGGTTGACGCTCAAGAGCCCCTGCGTCTGCGCGAGGAGGGTGACCTTGCGAAGCGCCTGATGGAATATATCCAGCTCGCCCTGCTTGTTGCTGAAGGGGATGGGACGCGCGAGCGTTTTCAACAGACAGTCGACCACCACGACGAGGTCGCAGGAGTTCGACTCGAGGTATTTCTTCGTCAACTCGAATGACTGGAGCTCGTAACCCTTCCAGAAGTCATAGGTGTTGATCCATCGGTCAATCAGCGAGAGGACGAGCTCCAGCGAGAGCGTGCCGGGGCCTTGCCTGGTGTTCTTGGGTTTGGGCTGATGCAGCTTGAATCCGCAATCAGGACACCAGCCGTCATCGAACGAAACGGGCCCCTTGCAGTTGGAACAGCGCGACGGCGCCTGACCGAAGATCAGCAGGTTCGACTGCGGGCCCCCCTGGCTCAACTCGACACGAGAGCTGTTCGACTTCTTCCCACAACCCATGCAGAGCCCGTCCTCGGATTCTCGACGGAACGAGTGGCACGAGATGCAGAGGTTTCGCTTGCAGGGCTCGCATGGGTCGCCCCGGAAGTCGACGACGTTGCGCTTGCAGAGCACGCAGTAATGCGTCAGGTCCATGGGCTCCTCCTGAAGGGGAGAGGGTAGGGAGACGGCCTGTGCTTCTTCATCAGGAGCGCGGGAACCCGGACCTCGCCGAACTCGAAGTCCCAGGGGCCCTGTTCGACATATCCCGCGGCTCGGTAGAAGGGGACGGCGCACAGGGACGCGGTGACGTCCAGGGCCTCCATGCCCAGATTCCAGGCGGTGCGTTCCAGGCATCGCAAGAGGCTTTGCCCCAGGCCTCGCCGCATGTGTCCAGGCGCGGCATACAGGGCCTCGATACGGGCCCTGCGGGGATGGAGCTGGCCAAAGGCAACCACCCGGCCCTCCTGCTCCGCGACAAGCAACTCGCGGACGGACTGCGCGTCGCGGCGGTATGTCGGATGGAGCGCCTGGCACCAGGCCTGTATCTGGGTGCCGTCGTAATACTCACGCCAGGCGGAGTGGATGGAGGCCAGCTCCAACCGGTACATCGCGTCTCCATCCCTGGGTTCCGCCCGGCGGATGTGCGGTTTGATGACCCGGGGTAGGGAAGGAGTATCAGGGAACGATGCGGGGCGCGGCACCATGCCGTATGCCTATTGCAAGGCAGGCGCCGGGCCGGCGGGCCTCTCGCTTGGGTTGTGTGGAGTGCCAGTGCGCGGCGGCTCCCGCGTGCCAGCGGAACGCGGCTGCGTCCTGGAGGAACGAGTCCCCCATGGGTTCGTTGCCCGCACGTTGATGGCTGTCACCTCCCTCCTTGCAGCCTGAGCCATGACAGGGCCTGGAGCGAGGCGAACCAGGCGCCCGCGACCAGGAGGTGGCGCAGGTGGTTCAACCGGGCCCAGAGCATCGCGCTCTCCACGGACGCCGGCGTGTCTGACGCCTGCATCAGCCGCATCATCGTGGGGATGAAGTAAGAGAAGGTGAGGAGCCTGTCCACGAGCGCCACCACGGCGGCCGCGAGCCACCAGGTGCGCAGCGGCCCCGTGGCGCGCGTGGCGAAGAAGAAGCTCGCCAGGGTGAGCAGCGTCAGCGGTCCCGTGCTGACGAAGGCCCAGAAGCGCAGCCCCACGTTGTCCTGGCGCGCCGCCTCCGCGAACCAGTGCGCGCCCGTGGTGTCGAGCCATCTGGGAAGCACGATGCGGTGCTCATAGAGCCCCGCGCCGAGGGAGACGCCCAGGTTGAGCACGAAGAGCCACAGGAAGATTTCCGCCGCCGAAGGCTTCAGGTTCATCATGCGGGCAGGATGCGTCCGGGGCCCGCGAGCGTCTTTCGTGCCCTTGTGCTGTTTTTCTGATTCCTGCGGTGTTCCTCATGGGTCCCCGACACTCCCTCCTCGAGCAGATTGGCGCCGACATCGTCCGCTTCCAGGAGGCCACCGCGGAGTTTGACGCGGCCGTCGGGGAAGTGCTCGCGCTCGGCCGCGCGGAGCTGGTGTGTCTGGCGCAATTGCACTTCGGCGGGCCCACGCCCTTGAGCGCCGTCGCCCGGGGAACAGACGTGGCGCGGCTGGAACTCGCGGGCTATGTGCGACGGGAGTCGGCGGGAAGTGGCACGCGGCTGGTGCTCACGGGACACGCGCGCGAATGGATTGAGACCCTCTGGGGACCCTTTCGCACGGAGGGGTTCCAGCTGATGTCGTCCCTTCCGGATGCGGACCTGAAGGTCATCGCGGGCTTCCTGACCTCGGCACGGGCGGTCCAGGACCGCCATGCGTCCCGTGTGGCGAAGCTGCTCCAGGCCCCCGGAGGCTCCAGGGCGGCGCGGCGGCGTGGAGGCCTCTCCGCCGCCGCGCTCCATCGCGTGCAGCTGTTCATCGAGGCGCACCTCGCGCGGACGATTCGCGTGGAGGAGCTGGCCCAGCGCTCGGGGTTGAGCGTCTTCTACTTCACCCGCGCCTTCCGGCAGTCTACGGGGATGACGCCGCACGCCTTCGTGCAGCAGCGGCGGGTGGAGCGGGCCCGCGAGTTGTTGATTCGCACCTCCCGCTCCCTCGGGGACATCGCGCTGGAGGTGGGCTTCAGCTCGCAGAGCCACTTCACCACCGTCTTCCGCCGACTCACGGGGCTGACTCCCGCTGTCATCCGGCGCGGAGGCGGGTGAGACTCTCCGGCGCTGGAGTGCCTGCGTTGACGGAGCCCTGCCATGTCGCAATCGACCATCCTGTTCGGCGAAGCGTTCTCGCCCTGGACCCAGAAGGCGCGCTGGGCCCTGGAGCATTGCGGCGTTGCGTTCGTGTATCGGGAGTACACGCCGACGCTGAGCGAGCCGGCGCTGCGTTGGCGCATGCGGCAATGGTCGGGCAAGGTGTCGGTGCCGGTGCTGCTGGCTGGTGCGCAGGTCGTGCGCGGCTCCTGGGACATCGCCCGTTATGCGGCGCAATGGGCCGGTGACGGGCGGCTGGGTGACTTCGAGGTGATTGCCCCCTGGAATGAATTGAGTGAAGCGGCGCTCGCGGAGGCGCGGACGCGCGTGGTGCGCTCCGTGTTGGCCGACCCGGAGGCGCTCGACGAAGCCGCCGCCTCGGTGCTGCCCCGGCCGCTGCGCCGTCCCCTGCGTTTTGTCGCACGCGATGCCGCGCGTCGACTCGACCGCAAGTATCGGCATCTGGTGGTCCCGGGCTCGCTGCGACAGGCGCTGGAGCGAACCCGCGCCGGATTGCGCGCGTCGGGCGGTGAGTACCTGCTCGGGCGCTTCAGCTATGCGGATGTCACCATGGCCGTGGTGCTGGAGGGCATTGCCCCGGCCGCGCGGATAGAGCCGCCCTTGGGCCCCGCGACACGTCGCTGCTGGAGTGACGAGGCCCTGGCGGGAGAGTTCGACGACTTGCTGAAGTGGCGCGCACGTCTGGTGGCGACACACGCGGCTCGGTAGGCGCAAGGTCGCTCGCTGCTGCCGCGGCGGCTCGGCGCTCAGTCTCCGCGCCGACTGACAGAACCACTCTGCCCATGGCCGCTCTCCGCGCGGCTTCCGTCCCGCGCGGGCAGGACGGAAGCCAGCCGCGCCGGAAGGGGAGTGCCTTCGCGGCGCGGCCAGCCCGGGTCAGAGGTTCATGAACGAATCAGGGACTCGCCTGACAGAGGTGGCCCCTGAGTTTGTTGGGGAACCCTGGGCTCCCTGCTCAGGGCGTGTCGAGCCTCGTCGCAGGCACCTGCTCCTCCTGGGTGTGCTGCCGCTGTCGGAGGTTCCGCAGGGCGGTCAACGTCACCACGGACATGACCGAGGCGTACCCCACCAGTGGCCACGCGGTGTCGCCGTCGAGCAGGACAACCATCAGCGTTCCGAGGACGCCGACGATGAGGCTCTGGATGCAGAAGTAGAGCGCGACCGCTGTTCCCGCCATGGCGCCAAAGGCCTGGAGTGCGCCATTGGCGGTGACGGACGCGGCGAACACGATACCGGCCGCGATGACCCACATCGGCACGACGAACGTCCAGAAGGACGGGGCCGCGAGCAACTGCCCGGCTGTCAGCAACGCCGCGCCGAGCAACAACAGGAGCATGCCGCGGGTGAGGCTTCCTTCGAGCCCCCAGGTCGCCACGAAGCGCTTCGCGAAGCGTGTCGTGAGAATCATCGCGAGCGCGGCGGTGGCGAAGGCCAGGCTGAACCCGAGCTCCGAGAAGCCTGCCTGTCCGATGAGGACCCGAGGCGCCGTGGAGAAGAACACGAAGAAGGCGCCCATGGCCGCGCTGAAGCCCAGCGTGTACGTCCAGAACGCGGCGCTGCGCAGGATGGGCCGGAACGCCACGCGGTGGTGTGTCCCTCCGGAGGGGCTCGTCTCGTGCCATCTCGGAAAGGCGTTCAGCAAGGCCGCCGCCGCCAGGATGCCGAGCGTGATGAAGATGGCTCGCCATCCCAGTTGTCTGGCGAGCAAGGCCCCGGCGATGGGACCGAGCGCGGGCACGAAGGCCAGCATGGCGCTGAACAGGCTGTAGATGACCGCGCTCTCGGGCCGGTCCGCATAGACATCACGGACCGTCGCGAACGTGGCGACGAGGGCCGCCGACGCCCCCACGGCTTGCAGGAGTCGGAGACCGACGAACATCGCGGCATCGGACGTGCCCGCGAGCAGGAACGAGGCGGTCGCGAACAACAGCGCGCCTCCCAGCAGGACTGGACGCCGGCCGATGCGGTCCGAGACCGGGCCGAACACCACCTGCCCGAGCCCGAGCACGGCCATGTAGAGGCTCAGCGTGAGCTGGATGACGGCGGGGGAGGTGTTGAGGATTCCGGTCATCGCCGGAACCACGGGGAGGTAGATGTCCATGGCCAGTGAGGCCAGGAGGTCGAACGGGGCCATCAGCCACAGCGCTGCTGGCACCGAGTGCTTCCACGACAGGGTTTTAGGGTCAGGCACGATTGCATCCGCACAAATGAGGAACATCTGGCGACGCTCTGCCTCTCCACGGGTACCGGGATGAGCTGGGACAGAGGGCCGCGGCAACGGTTGACGTGTCGCCGCGGCTCACTCATCTGCGGATTTGGTGGTGCTCATCCGGCCGGCTCCTGCGGGCGTCGTGTCTGCGCACGAAGGCCACGGGTGGGTATAGCAACCGCGCCGGTGTCGCTCAATCCTCCGGCAGTGGTCGGACGGTTGCTTCCAGGGGCTCAGCCACACCACAGGGGCGCGCAACGACCGCTCCGGCAGAATCTGGTCGGACCACATTCCCTGCTCTCCCCACAAATATCGCCTGCCGGAGCAGGGGGCAGACACACGATGGACGCGCCGCTGTTTCCGCAGCGAGACTCCAGACAGGAGACGAACTCCCCGCTCAAGCCACCGAGCCAGCCACAAGGGGCGCTACTGCCCGGCGCCGGGCGACAGCTCCGAGACCCCACGTCGCAATAGGAGAGCGGCGCACAATCCAGGGCGCCCGGCTCACACGCCTCTCCCAGTGCCTTCACGGGGCGGCACTCCTTGGGCGAGTCGTTGCCCAGGGGGGGCTGCGTCCTGGCGCATCGATATCGGAGCGAGCACTGCTCGTCTCCCACACAAGGGCCCTCCGTCCTGCGCGCGATGCACCGACCATTTTCGCAGTGCGTATCCGAGCCCGACGAACACTTCACTCCCAAGATGCAGCGTCCGTCCGACTCCACGTCGAGGAGACAGCGTCCCCCCGAGCAGGATGAGCCCTTCTCACACCGGTCCTGGCTGGTACACGTCGCGCTGACGGGGATGTACGCACGGCACATGCCGGAACACCCTTCCGTAATATCGCACCACCCGCCCTGGCAGTCGGCGGTGTTGGCACACGTGCCTCCCGTGGCCACCTGGGGCTCGAAGGCCGGGCAATCCTTCAAGAGTGTTCCCTGTGCGAACGCATCGAGGCGCCGCTCTCCCTCGCGGTTCGTCTCATCGAGGCTCAGCTCCCCACAGGGCTTACTCCGGAGTTTACGCAAGCAGGCGCCAAACTCCTCCGGCCGGAACACCTGTCGCCCCGACGCCACGCTCGACTCGACCGACGTGCAAACGTCATTCGGGCCCAGCAGCCGCCCGAAGCCTTCCACGGACCCGCCGAGGCACTCGCTCGCATGGGCCGCGACGCTCCATATCGCCGCGCGGCAGGACTCCCCCACCATCTGTGCTGTTCGCACCCCCTCCACGCACACTGCTTCTGTCCCGCAGTGCTGCGATTCGAGGCAGTGGAGGTCGTCCTGACAGGGCACCGGCGTGAGCGTCACGGAGCAGCCCAGCCACAGCACACCCAGCAGCATCCAGGTCGCGCGCATGTCAGAAGCTCCCTTCGATGAAGAAGAGGGTGACGCTCGTGGCCGCGGCCACGCCCGCCACGCCATAGAGGATGTTCGCCGCGCGGGACTTGCCTTGCGCTGAGTCTCGCAGCCGCCGGACGTCGGCCCCGTCGTGCGGACGGGTGGTCAGCTCCCGGGCATCGGCGCGCGCGATGCTCCCGAGCAGCACCGCCCCCACCGTCGCGGCCCCCGTGGCC